>JALYZS010000266.1 GCA_030948745.1 Vulcanimicrobiota bacterium
CTGCGCAATCACTCCCGACCGCCAGTGCGACGACTTGGGGGACGCGATAGGCGGCGCCGGAAAAAAGTGGGATCCGTTCGGGTGGTAGGCGGACATCCCAAAAGCTCGATCCGCTGACGCGAGCACGTGCGCTGAACTCAGGATCGTCGCGCAGCAATTGATGCAAGCCGCTGACGATCTCCAGACCCGCATCGACCGCCGCGAGCACGTGCGCGCGGAGCTGCGGCGGCAGCACGCCGCCCGCCGTCGCCACGCCGACAAGCGCGCACGTCGGGGTGAACGGCAACGCCGCTTTGACGTCTGCGACCACCGGCGCATGGCGTCCCAAGGCCGGCAGCAGCTCGAACACATCACGGCCGGCGTGTTCGCGGTCGACGATGGCGACGATGTCATCCTGACTGTAACGCAACATGCCATGCGCCGTCTTGGCGTGGCGATCGAGCAGAAAGCCGTCTGCGATGATAATATAACGTCGCTGCTTGCGGTCCGGCATCAAGCACCGTTACGGCGCGAACCGCGGCCTGACCCCCAACCCGGGTGCGCTGGGCAGACGCAGCCGGCCGTTATCGTACTCGACGCCGATGAAGGGATCATCGGTGATGAGCAACGGACCGTCGACATCGGCGTAGTCGGTGAGCGGTGTGAGGGTTGCCGCCGCTGTGCAGAGCACCGACGACTCGATCATGCACCCGATCATCACTTTCATGCCCAGCGCGCGGGCGGCGTGGATCATCGCGATGCCCTCACGCATGCCGCCGCACTTCACGAGCTTGATGTTGATGCCGTCGACGCAGCCGTGCAGCGGGGCGATGTCGGCCAACCGCCGGCAATCCTCATCCACGAAGATGGGGATGGCGGAGTGCTCGCGCACGTAGCGCAACTGCTCGGGGTGGCCCGCAGGAATGGGTTGTTCGCAGAACTGGATGTCGAAGCGGCGCAATTCTTTGAGCATCGCCACGGCTTGTTCGGCCGTCCAGCCTTCATTGGCGTCAAGCCGGATGGCGCCGGTGTACACCGAGCGGATGGTCTCGAGCGTCTCCACCTCCTTGCCCTTGCCAAGCTTGACTTTGAGAACCGGCAGATGGCGCGCTTCGCGTGTCTTGTCGAGGGTCTCGTCGAGTGACGCGATGCCGATCGTGAAGGAGGTCGGTTTGGCGGCGCTGGGATCCAAACCCAAGAGTTGATACACCGGGATCGCGAGACGTTTGCCTGCCAGGTCGTGCAGGGCGAGGTCCAATCCGCAACGGGCGCCTGCCTCCCCGAGGGGAAGCGCGTTGAGTGCTTCATCGAAAGCCCATAGGTCCAGATTGCGCACGTCAATCCGCTCGAGCTGGCGGGCGACCACCTCGACCGTCTCGTCATAGCGCCCGATGGGCGAGGACTCTCCGAGCGCCTCGGTGCCGTCCACGCGCAAACGGACGAGCAGCGTCTGAGCGACGTCCTCAGACGAGCGTGCGATGCGAAAGGTATGCCTGAGGTGCAAGCTGAGCGTCTCGCTGGAAAGCGCCACCTCCGCGCTGGTAGACTCGAGCATACCCCGGCGATTGCTTCGCGCGCCGTGAAGTCCTCGAACGCGCTCCATTGCCGTCGGTAATTCCGCCCGAGCTTGCAGAATTGGCCGGGCGGGTGCGGACAAACGCGGGCTAAAATTCTGCATATTATTGCAGTATTGCACCCCTGTCTGGCCGGCGCGCAAAGAGCCCGGCAAGACGACGGTTAATGATGAGCATCACAGGGTCTAAGCCTTGGGCACGCGTGCTTGCGGGTAAATTTGAAACCGCTAGGGAGGCGTTCGGCTATCAAGGCAGAGGAGGAACCATGAAGCTGTCACGTCACTGGCTTTTTGCGACGGCTCTTACGACGGCTATGGCGCTGCTTGCGTGCCCAGCCGCGTGGGCTGGATCTACCGGTAACATCAATGGGACCGTCTTGGATGGCACGGCTAATGCTCCGCTTGCCGGCGCTGCAATTTCCGCGACGTCGCCAACGGGCACGTACAGGACGGCCACCGACAAAAAGGGCTTCTATTCGATCGTCAATATGTCACCGGACAGCTACACGCTGACCGCGAGCGCCCAAGGCTTTGAACCTGCTGTTGTGAACGGCGTTCAAGTATTTCAAGATCAAACGCAACGTATCGACCTTGTTTTGCATCCTGCTGCCAGAATGCTTGCACGTGTCCCTGTCACTGCAGCACGGACTAACCTTGTGCAGCCGACGGTGACCTCCAACACCTATAATGTGACGTCCGCGCAAATGGCGACAATCCTCAACGACAGTACGCATCATACGCTCTACGACGTGCTGTGGCGAACACCCGGTATCACCAGTGGCCCTACAAGCGGATCACCAATCATTCGCGGCGGCATCAATACCGAACTGGGCTGGGAGTTCGAAGAAATACCCATCATCGACCGCACAGTCGGCTATTACGTCACTGAGTTGAGCACGACAGGTATCGGTAACGTGGAAGTCACGACGGGCGGTTTGAGCGCGAACCAAGGCGGCTCAAATGGCGGCGTCGTGAACATGGTCGTCAAGCAGGGCAGCTACCCCGGCTCGGGCCATGCGACCTTCGGCGTAGGCAACCCCACGTATCAGCACGGTCTCGATTTTGAGTACGGCAGCGCGACGCCAACCAATTCGTGGTCGTGGTTTGTCGCGGGGTCGTATGTAAACAACGATCAATCATATGGAACACCTGGCGTATTCCACTACGAACTCGTCGAGGGCAACGATTTTGTCAATGCTAAAGATAACATCGTCAACGTCCATCATCGCTGGGGGGCCAACAATCAGAACGATCTCCAATACGTGCTCGACAATGGCGTAGGACTTTTTAGGTTCGGTTATGGCGGCGCCGATTACCGTCAGCTGTCCGTTGAGGGTGTGAGCTTTGATTCCAGCGGCAACGAGTTCGCACTTCTTCTACCAAAAGGACATGCCGACTCATGGTATCACTGGTATAACGTGCAGAAACTCGCATTCAGCCATACGATCAACGATCGTTCTTACTATCGCGCGCGAATCGCGCAGTCACAAAACGGCTATATTTTCGACGAGAAATGGGGCCAAAACTATGGCGAGCCTTGCCTAGCGACGCCCAATTGCACATTTGCGCCAGCCGGTGGCCTATATAATGTGAACGATATCTGGTGCTATGGCTGCTACTACCAAGATCGGCATCAGCTGGGCACCTACCTCAACTTCGATTACGCCAATCAATTCACTGACAAACATCTGCTGAAGTTCGGTGCGGGCTACGAGTTTGATAAGAACTACCGCAAGGTGGCCAACTTCTTGTTCAATACCGACTTCGGAGGAAACTGGCCAGACTATCGATACGTAACGCAAGCGCCGACGAATATTTACAGCCTATATCTGAGCGACCACTTCACGGGCGGCAAATGGATCCTCGAGCCGGGTATACGCTGGGATCTCGAACATTATGCAATTTCGCCGATCATCGACCCCACCACCGGATTGCCCTCTGTGGGAACACAGTTCCCATTTAGCAATTCGTTCGTAAGCCCGCGTTTCGCGGTGACCTATCAGGCGGATCAGAACAATGTGTTCCGCGCCTCATACGGCTACTTGGGACAGTTCATCGGCACCGCGTACGCCGAAGACTTCAGCATTGATCAACTCAATCCACCAGGGTCCTCGGCCCACGGGTATTTCTTCAATGGCGGCCTCAAGCCGTCCATCGCCAGATCGTACGATGCTTCGTGGGAGCATCAGTTCCCGCACGGCGTATCGCTGCGTCTCACACCGTACATACATAACAACGATAATTATGTCGTCGAATACCGGCCACCGGGTAGCGTCAACAAATTGCGGCCCACCCTGTTCACCAACGGCGCCGCGACACGTACGAGAGGCGTCGAGCTTGGCGTATCACGGGAAGTGCCCGTGGGGCTATCGACATTCTTCTCGTTCACTTACAACGACACGAAGAGCAATGTCATCGGGCTGGCCGGGCCTTTCTTCGGTGGGCGCAATTCTAACACGCTGGCGACCATTGCGGCGAAAGATTTCGAACCCGCTTCCTACGCGGCACCCTGGTCGTCA
>JALYZS010000280.1 GCA_030948745.1 Vulcanimicrobiota bacterium
TCTGTAAGCTGTTGCGCGCGCGAATCGTCACCGAACCCAAAGATTTATAGGAAGTAGGGGCTATCACGATGCGCTGGGTGATGACCAGCCCCGCAGTGATGACGAGATCGCCGCTTGACACCGACGCGAAACCAGGCTTGCCGACATCAAGGCTATAGTTGCCCGGGGGCAAGCCTTTGAAGTCAAAGCCCCCAGCAGCGTCAGTCGTCTTTGAGTCTTGGATCGGCCCTTGCAGCGAAACGATGGCGTTCGCCACGGGCTTGCTCTCAGCGGCTGAGACCACCGTGCCGCGTATCTCACCATTGCCGGCGCTCCAGGCGGGCTGCCCCGCCAGAACCACCAGCCCGCCAGTAAGAATAAGACCGAGGACAAAAAGACGCATCCGTTCAGGCTCCCAAAAAAGAGTGTGCTGTAGGTTATGCGTGTAGGCTACAACAGCCCGCGCGTCCTGCCGACGTCAGCTGACCGCTGAGCGGTCTAACCGTTGCCCTGATGCCTGATCGAACCAGACGCCCGCGCTCGTGTCAAACGTCAGGCCGATGCGGGTCCCGGCCGCTGGCGCTTCGGCGTCGGCAGGCAACCGCACGACTAGTTGCAACTGAGCGTGGCTGGCGTGGAGCAATATCTGCGACCCAAGGTGTTCGGCTACGCTCGCGGTGGCCTCCAGGCGCGCGGCCGGATCGTCCGGGACGACCAAGCGCAACTGCTCGGCTCGGAGGCCGAGCAACGTGCCATCGCTTTGCGGTAGCATATTCATCGGCGGCGAACCGATGAAACTTGCCACAAAGACGTTCGCCGGGCGCTCGTAGAGCGTCCGCGGCGTGTCGATCTGTTGCACTCTGCCCTCGCGCATAACGACGATGCGGTCGCCCAGCGTCATCGCCTCGACCTGGTCGTGCGTGACGAACAGCATCGTCGTGCCGAGGCGGCGGTGCAGCTCGGCAAGTTCCAGGCGCAGACGGACACGCAGCTGAGCATCCAGGTTCGACAGCGGTTCATCCAGCAGAAAGGCCTTGGGTTCGCGCACGATCGCGCGGCCCAGCGCGACCCGTTGCCGTTCGCCACCCGAAAGCTCGCGTGGATACCGTCTCAAAAGCGCGCTCACCCCCACCAGTTCAGCCGCTGCGTGCACGCGCGTGCGCAAGGCGCTGGCCGCGGTCCCACGGCTGCGCAGTGCGAACGCAAGGTTGTCGAACACGCTCATGTGCGGATACAGCGCGTAGTCTTGGAACACCATGGCGACGTCACGGTCTTTGGGCGCGCGTTCGTTCACGCGCTCACCGCCGATGAAGACATCGCCGCCGCTCACGCTCTCCAAGCCGGCGATCGCGCGCAACAGCGTGCTTTTGCCGCAACCCGAGGGCCCCACGAACACGAGCATCTCACCGGGTCCTGCCGTGACGCTCACGTCGTCCAGGGCCAGCACGTCTCCAACTTTTCCCGCATAACGCTTGCTCACCCGCTCCAAGCGCACCGCGTAAGGCTGAGCGTTCGGCTGCTGCTTCATGCGCTCATCGCTTGAGCGCGCCGACGGTCAAGCCGCGCACGAAGAAACGCTGGAAGGCGAAGAACACGATGAGGATGGGCAGTGCCGCCAGCAGCGCGCCTGCCATGAGCGGTCCGTACTCGGTCGCGTATTGGAAGCGGAGGCTCGCGAGACCGACTTGCACGTTGCGCATCTGCGCGGAGCTCGTGAAGAGCAGCCACCACAGCAGCGAGTTCCATTGGCCCACGAACGTGAAGATCGCGAGCGCACCCAGCACCGGCCGCGCCAGCGGCAGTACGATGCGCCAATAGATGCGGAACTCGTTCGCCCCGTCGACGCGCGCGCAATCCAGCAGCGCCGAGGGCAAGGTCTGGATGAATTGCTTCATGAGGAAGATGCCCCAGACCGACGCCAAGAACGGCACGATCAAGATGAAATAGGTATCCGAGAGCCACAGATCGTTAACGACGACGTATAGCGGGATGAGCGTCACGATCTCGGGCACCATCATGAGGCTGAGCAGCAGCCAGAAAAGCGGTTCGCGTCCAGGAAAGCGTAGTTTCGCAAAGGCATAGCCGGCCATGCTGTTCACGAGCAAGCTGCCGGCGGTCACCGCGGCGGCCACGAAAAGCGAGTTGAGGAACCAGCGTGCCAAGGCGACGTGTCCGAACAGCCACCGGAAGTTCTCCGCGCTGACTTGCGAGGGCAGCCAACGCGGCGGGAACATCGCCGTGTCCGCAGGCGGCGAGAGCGCGGCCAGGACCATCCAATACAACGGGAACAGCGACACGACCGCCCAGGTGATAAGCACGGCGTTGCCCGCCCAGCGGGCCATGCGATTAGTATTCGACATCCGTCGCGAGCACGCGGTACTGCACGAGCGAAACGATGACGATGACGGCCGCCAACAAGAATGCCTCGGCGCACGCCACGCCGACCTCGCCGCGCTTGAAGAACGCGTCGTAGATATCATAGACGACGGTGTCGGTGCTGAACTGCGGCCCGCCGCCGGTCATGAGATAGATCGCCCCGAAGACCTGGAACGAGCCGATCATCCCGATGATGAGGACGTAGAGCGTGGTCGGGCGCACGAGCGGCAACGTGATGCGCCAGAACTGCTGCCATGGCGGGATCCCGTCCACCGCCGCCGCCTCGTAGTACGACCGTGGAATCGCGCCTAAGGCCGACAGATATAAGATGACGCCCGCGCCGTGACCGCTGAGCACCGCGGTTGCGATGATCGCGCCGAGCGCGGTATGCGGATCCGCAAGCCAAAGGGGCTGCGGCAAACGCGATGCACCCAGAACGTGGTTGAGCAATCCGTCCACTGGCGAAAAGATATACAGCCACACGACCGCGCTCACCACGACGCCGATCTGGGCGGGTAGATAGTAAAGCGCTTTGAAGGCGGTCTGCCAGCGCGCGGTCCGGCCTTCCAGCAGCAGTGCCAAACCGAGCGAGATGCACAACGTGCTGCTCACGACCGCGATCGTATAGGCGAGCGTGTTCAACAGCGCCCGATGCACGATCGGGTCGACGAGCACGCGGCGGTAGTTGTCCACACCAGCCCAGGTGCTGTGCATGACGTTGTAATGTTGGAACGACAGCACAAACGCGTAGAGCAGCGGCAGCAGCGCGAACGCGGCGAGCAGCACGCACGCCGGAGCGAGGAACAGCGCCGCTGCACGTCTATGTTCCATTGAGGACGGCCGTCGCGGTTTGCGCCATGGCGGCCACGGCCTGCGCGGCGGTCTGCGCACCGGCAAGGGCCGCTTCCCAATTGGGCATGATCGCGACTTCGGCCACACGCGCCTCGCGCGCCGCTGCGATGTCGAGCGGCGGGTGCACGCGCGGCGCCGCAGACGCGAGGTAGCGTTGGAAGAACCGCATGTTCGGTGAATCGAGCGCGAGCGCAGACGCGAAACGGCGGACGCCGGAACGGCGTGACGGCAACAGCGACAGATGGGCTGCGAATGACATGGCATCGGTGTCCGTGAGAAAGCGGGCCAGCCGCAAGGCGGTTGCCACGCGGCGCTCGTCGTCGACGCCCTTTTGCCGGAACACCATGAAACCGCCTCCGCCGGCGTGTGCGCGCGCGACGTTGCCGGCGTTGTGCGGAAACGGGAGCAGCACGACCGGAAAGCGCCGGTAGCCTGCATGAGGCAGCCGGGCGGAGCCAGCGAATGCGCGCGCAATCCGATGTTGCTCGGTGATGACGTAGGGGCCCTGGCGGGCCGAGACCGCGGCCCGGCCCTGGAAGAACAGATTCGTCTGCTCCTCATCCGTCAATGCAGGCTCCTGACGGGGTGCGATATGAAAGCGGCTGAAGCAATCGCGCAAGAACTGGAGCGCATCGCGCACGGCCGCACGATCCCAGCCGAAGGTGCCGTCGGCCTTCAGGCCGTTGTTGTTCGCGTCCACGACGCCGTTGTTGAGCACGAACCAGCTCCAGAGCTCGGGCGTCGGCCGCGTGAAGAAGACAAACGGGTACTCGACGTGTCGCGCGAGCGCGCGGCAATCGGCGAGGAATGCATCCCATGACCAGCCGTCACGCTGGATGCCGCGCCAATCGATCCCGGCCGCCTGGAACAGCGTAGCATTGCCCGCCATGCAGTACATGGTCTGATACAACGGAAAACCCCACAGCGTGCCGCCATAGCGCATGGCGTCCAGTGCTGCCGGATAAAAGTCGGCTCGATCCCGTGCGCTGAGGTGGTCCTCGACCGGCAGCTGCAAGCCGGTCGCGATCCAGCGCGGGTCAAGCGCGCCCCACAGCACGTCGGGGGGATGACCCGCAGCCATGGCGACCGTGAGCTTGTCAT
>JALYZS010000282.1 GCA_030948745.1 Vulcanimicrobiota bacterium
CGACGACACCGTAACGCAACTTGCCGACAGTACGCGCAGCATCTTGCGTGAGCAGGCTCGCGAGGTGCGAAGGAAAGCTGGCGACCTGCCAGTTTATTATACGGAGTGGTGTACATCCTCCAATCCACGCGATGCGATGCATGACGATCCTTATGCTGCGGCGTTCATCGTCAAAACGATCCTAGAAGCGAGGGGACTGGTTCAGGGGTACAGCTATTGGGCGTTCTCCGACATTTTCGAGGAAAACTACTTCCCTTCGGTACCGTTCCAGGGCGGCTTCGGGCTGCTAAACATTCACGGCATCGCCAAGCCTGCCTATCGGGCTTTCCAATTGTTGCATGAGCTGGGAACGCAGATGCTGCCGGTGGAGGGGAGCCATGCAACCGTCGATGCCTGGCTCGTGCGCGGCGACCAGCGTTCCACACTGGTACTGACGAACTTTGCGCTGCCGCGTCATCCGATCAAAACAGAGCAGGTTTCCTTCGCGCTCAAATCCGCAACGTTCAAAACGATGGCGTCCATTCAGCGGATCGACCTTGAGCACGCCAATGCCAAGCGTCACTGGCAGCAACTCGGCATGCCCGAATATTTGAGCGCCGCGACCGTCGATGAGCTCAAGAACTTGTCGCAGCTCCAGAGCAAGCCGCTTCCGATCGAAGAGCAGACTGGTACGTTGAGCATTAAAGTGTCGATGCCGCCGCAATCGGTCGCCGCAATACACTTCTCGAATTGAGCGAGATGGCGGATTTGGCGCGGCTTTCGGACGAGGCGCTTACCGATCGGCTGCAGCGTGCTGCCTTTTCCTATTTGACCGATTACGCCAATACCGGTACCGGCCTCGTCGCGGATACGTCACGCCCCGGGTCGCCATGTAGCATCGCCGTGGTCGGGTTTGCGCTGTCCGCTTATCCTATCGCAGTCAGGAACGGCTGGCTGTCGCGTACGAATGCCGCCACCTGGACACTCAAAGTTCTCAGATTTTTCATGCGAAGCACCCAGAGCGAAGCGACCAATGCGACCGGCTATAAGGGCTTCTACTATCACTTTCTTGACATGCAGACGGGCAAGCGCGTTTGGCAATGCGAACTGTCATTGATTGATACCGCGCTGCTGATCGCTGGCGTCCTGGTGGCCGGATGCTATTTTGACGGCGACGGTGAGAGTGAGATTCGCGAATTGGCCGACGCGTTGTACCGCCGCGTCGACTGGCGCTGGGCCCAGAATGGCACCCGCGGCTTTTCGCAGGGATGGAGGCCGGAGTGCGGATTTCTCCATTATGGGTGGGAGGGATACAACGAAGCGGCGCTCCTCTATGTTCTAGGTCTTGGCTCGCCAACCTTTCCGCTCACACAAACCGGATATGCAAGGTGGCAGCTGACCTACCAGTGGGAAAACCTGCTCGGCCGGGATGTTCTCTACTCCGGTCCGCTTTTCACGCACCTTTTCTCCCATGCGTGGATCGACTTTCGTGGGATTCGCGATGCGTTTATGCGTGAGAAGGCGAGCGACTATTTCGAGAACACGAAAAGCGCTATCGCGATCCACCGCAAATATGGCGAGCGCAATCCGCACGGCTTTAAGGCATATAGCCACGATTTTTGGGGCGTGACGGCGGGAGACGGTCCAACCAACGACGAAATTCGCGAGGATGGCAGAGATCGCCGATTCTTCGGCTATATGTCGCGCGGCGTACCCTATGGTCCCGACGACGGCACGATCGCACCTTGGGCGATGCTCGCAACACTACCGTTTGGGGCCGAGGCGGCGCTCGCGGGTGCACGCCGTCTTCTTGACCTCTACCCGCAAGTCTGCCGCCAGGACAGATTTTCAAGCGGCTTCAATCCGACGCTGAGGGACAATGCCGGCGGCTGGCTTTCCGAAGGATGGTACGGGCTCGACCAGGGCCTGCTCGTGATGATGATCGAAAATCATCGCACTGGTTTGATCTGGGACATCATGCAGCATTGCGCGTATGTGCGCGCCGGCCTCAGGCGCGCCGGTTTCGAAGGCGGATGGCTCTAACGATGCCAAGAGCGGAACATGACGACGAGAAAACCTTCCTACGGCGTGTAAGGCCGGAAGATTGGAGGAATCCCGCGCCGCGGGACACATACGATCTCGCGATCGTGGGAGCGGGACCGGCCGGAGTGGCGGCGGCGGAATCCGCCGCTAGGCTCGGATTCTCCGTCGCACTCATCGAGCGCAATCGCATGGGCGGGAATTCTCTGAATGTCGGGTCAGTGCCCTCCAAGGCTATGATCCGCACCGCGGGCGTCTACGGCACAATGCGGGATGCCGAAGAGTTTGGCGCGCCTGTTCCGGACGAGCCCGCTCTCGAATTTGGGAAGGTGATGGCGCGGATGCGCCGCATTCGGACACGAATATCGGAATACTATTCAGTTCACGAGCTCACCGCGCTTGGCGTGGACATTTTTTTTGGTGCTGCGCGATTCGCGAGCGCAGGTATGCTTTTCGTCGGCGATGTCCCCGTGCGTTTCAACAAGGCGCTCGTCGCAACGGGCGCGCGTCCCAGAAGCCCCGATATTCCCGGCCTCAATCAGACAAATTATCGCACAAGCGCAACGATCTTCGAGATGGGGGCACTGCCGAAGCATCTCGTCGTAATCGGCGGAGGTCCGTTGGGC
>JALYZS010000298.1 GCA_030948745.1 Vulcanimicrobiota bacterium
CGACGAAGTACTTGCCGTCTTTGACGTCAACGGCGATGCCGTGGCCTGCCCCCAGCACCACTTGCCGCTCGACGCTGCCGGTAGCCATATTCACGACGTCCAAGGTCCGGCTGGAGGTGTGTGGGACCAACAGCCGGTGCAGCTTCTCGTCCACGGCCAGGTAGTCGAAGTTGCCCGGAGCGCGCGGCAGGATCATGGCGGGCTGCGCGACCAACGGCGGCGCATCGGCGGCGCGCGAAAGCATGTTCGAGGCCGGCAACAACGCCATCGCGGCGCACACGATCCAGAACAATCTTCGCATGATGTCGTTCGCTCCTTAGCCGGTCTTGGCGCCGACGCCCAGGCCGTCACCCACAGGCAGAATGGTCGCGCTCAACCGCGGGTGGTGCAAAAAGTGTGTATTGAAAGCCCTGATCGCCCTCGTCGATTCGGCGTCCGACTCGCCCGGCGCCTGTGACGCCGCGTGATGCCACAGCAGGTTATCCACCGCGACCAGCCCGTTGGCTCGCAACAATGGCAGCGACGCTTCCAAATATTCGGCGTATTCCTCTTTGAGCGCGTCGATGAACACGAAGTCGAAGCTGGCCGGCGGCAGGCGCTTGAGGACCTCGAGCGCCGGCTCATTCACGACTTCGATGCGCTGGGCGACTCCCGCTCGTTGCCAAGCGCGTTGGGCAGTCGCCGTTCGGTTGCGGTCGGGGTCGATGGTCACGATCCGCCCGTTGGTCGGTTGGCCGATCGCGAGCCACAGGGTCGAATACCCATACGCCGTGCCGATCTCCAGGATGTTGCGGGCCTGGGTGGCACGTGCGAGCACCGCCAGCAGGCGTCCGCTCTCACGGTCGACGATCGGGATGTCGTCGGCATGCCCTTGGCGTTCCAGCGCAGCGACGACCGTGTCCACCGCCGGGTGCAGGTCCTCCAGGTAGGCAAGATCGCGCTCGTGCGTCGCGTCGCTGCCGCCCTCCATGTGCGTCGCCGCCTCGAGCAGGCGCTCGACAAGCTCGCCCGCTTTGCGCGCGGCAGTGCCGATGCGTTCCAAAGCGGCCGCCGGGGATGCGCCCTCTGCCGGGCTCGCGAGGTGCAGATCTGCGGCGGTGAGGATGGTGCTCAAGGCGCCATTGAGGTCGTGCGCATACTTGGCGGCGTCTGCTCTCACGGGGTCAACCTTTCATCACAGCAGCGACAGCTGGTCGCGGTCTTCACCCGCCGCCGCCTGCGCTTCGGGTGGCACGAGATCGTCAAAGCGAGCCACGAAGTCGGCGACGCGACGCAGCAAATATTCGCGGTCTTCGTCGCCCGCGTAGTCCTCCAGCAGCGCTAGCTCACCGCCGACACGCTGGTAGACGCGCACGCGGTCCCCAACCGTCAAGCCGCGCTCGGCCAGCGCGGACGCCAGCCGGCGGTTGCCGGGTGAGTGAAACGTCTTCGACGTGATCGACTCGCGCCGCGCGAATTCGTCCGGCGTCAGCCGCCGCTCCTGGATCCGATCGATGAGCTCGTGCACCACCTCGGCTATCTCGCTCGCCCGGCCCTCGATGAGCAGTGCGGCGATCGTCTGTACGAGCGCACGCCCAAACGGTTCGTCGCGGCTGGAGCGCAGTGCCGAACCTCGCATGATGATCTCGCCCGACGTGCGCTGCAGCACGTAGTTCTTCGCCTTGACGGAGAGCATCGCCGCGTAGCGTTCTTCGGCCACGAGGTGCAGGCCGTCGCTCAACGTCCGCGCGACGGCGTCGACGATCGCCTCGCTGGACTGTCGCGGCGGCGCGGTAAAAAAAGCGCCGTCGGTGTCAGCTTCGATCACGGCGCAGCCGCGCTCGCGTAGCCCCGCCACGATGCGCAGCATGACATCGCGACCAGCCTCGGTCACGCGTGCGCCCGCGACCGGATCGTTGAAGTGCAGACCGTTCGTCCCTAAGAAGCCGAAAAACGAGTTGATGAGGATCTTGAAAGCGTTCTGCAGACCGTCGGCGGCGAGAAAGGCGTCGTTGTGTCCGTCGAGTTCGGCGGCTTGCGCCTCGCGCTTGGCCGTCAACCGCATTTCGCGAAGTCCGCGCAGCATCGGCAAGAACACCCCTAGGTCGTCATCCCACGGCGCGATGCCGCGGGCCAGCATCAGCGCCGGATACAGGCTCTCCACATCGCATTTCATGACGTCGTGAAACACGCCGGTCATGAACGCCGCGCTGAACGCACCTTCGATCGGCGTGCCTGGCCGCGGACGCGGCACCGAATGGCGCTCGCGCAAGTAAGCGCGCACCATCAAGCGCTCGATGCGGCTGCCGATGCCCACGAACGCGATGCCTTGCAAGGTCTCCGGCACCATCTGCACTTGGTAGAACTCGTTGGGGCTGACCAGCGTCGAAAGACGGTTCGTGTCGCGCGCGTCGTCCAAGCAGTACGCCTTCAGCTTGGCCCGCATGTCGCGGTCCAGCCACAGCGCTCGCATGTTGGCCGCATCCACGACGATGCGTGCATCGTCGCCGATGCCCAGATGCCGTACGATATGTTTCAGTTTGTAGTTGGGAAGTTTGCGCCCGACGTCCCAGCGCAACGCCCCGACGAACGTATCGATGATCTGCCGGCCTTCAATGCGGTAGTTCTTGATCTGCATGCCGCTGTGCGTCGTACGGCGGATGCTGTCGTCGAGCCATATCGGCGCGGCCGTGTCCCTGCCCAGCGTCAGGGCGATACCGTAGCGCTTGGCACGCTCAGCCAGATACCAGAGATCGAAATTGAAGACGTTGTGACCCTCGATGATATCCGGATCGCGAGCGCGGACCGTCTGCACGAACGCGCGGATGAGCGCGGCTTCATCGCCGCATTCGTCCAAGGACAGCACTTGTTCGAAGCCGCTGTTATCCGTGACGGCGATGATGCAGATCTGCGCGGCCTCGCGGTCGGGGTTGATGTCGAGCGTCTCGATGTCGAACTGCAGACGTCGCAGATCGGAAAAGCGCAGGCCTTTGAACAGGGTGTCGCCCGCGGCGACGAAATGTGCGGTCGCGGGATCGAGATAGGTCAAACGCTGGTCAGGTGCGAGTTGGCGGGCAAGCTCGGCGGTCGTGCGCGCGTCCGCGCTCAGCTCCAGGTGACGCAGCACGTGCCGGCCGGCGAGGTCTATTGCGCCTGGCCGCGCTTTGCGTGTAAGGATCCAGGTGTCCAAGGGCACGAGGTCGCGCTGCGTCTCGCCGCCCACGCGCCGGTATAACACCGCGATGCCGCGCGCGAGGTCCGGCTCGATGGCGACGATGCCTTTTCGCGTTCCATGGCCGAAGATGAGGTCGCTCGAAACGGGCACGCCACAAGCCTACCTTTTTGTCGACGGGCCTCCCTGCGCTGTCAGTATCGGAATGGCGTTTGCGTCGGTGTCGGCCCAGGCGGCGGAGATACGATAGGTTGTGAGCTGTCCATGGGCAGCGGAATGGGCGGCAGACTTGCTTCTGGCAAGGCGCTCGGCTGCAATGTCGGCAACGGCGAACCGACAAAACCGGTATCGGTCACCGCGGGCACCGCGACCGGATTCGCCGGGGCGGTTGAGATGTTGCCCTGATCGGGCGATGCGATGGTGCCGAGATGGCCGGATGCGACGACTGAGCCCGGGCCGGTCAACAGCGGTATGCCGGGGACATAGTGCACGAGCTTGATCGCGAGCTGCACGTGTAAGTCGTAGGAACCGCGATCGCGCCGCGCGCGGGCATTGCCTTGGCTGTACGTCGTCAACGTCATGCCCAGGAGGAGTTCGTTCTGCGCGTCGACGTACGCCGATGCGGTCGCGCGACCGTTGCCGTTGAAGCTCGTCTGCCCGACGCCCTTGAGCGTGAGTTTCCCGCGCACCTCAGCGCTGCCGTCGGAAACGAGATGCGCGACGGTCGTCGCCTGGTCCGCAGCGGCGGCCGCTCTGGTCGTGACCATGTTCACGTTCACGCGCCCATACGGGAGGCTCAGGCTGCCCGCGCTTTTCCAAGGCCGCCCCGCGTTGAGGAGATCGTCGGTCAACCCGCTCATGAGAATGGATGCTGGGCTGAAATCAGCGACGCTCCGGGTCGGCAGTGTGGCGCCCTGATCGAGTTCCGGGCTCGGCGGCGGCGACAGCGGCGTGACCGGGGGAACCGGTTGCGCTTGCGACGACTGCGGCTGTGGCGAGCCAGGCAACGCCAGACCGAGCACGAGCGTGCCGGCGCTCGACACTCCTTCTATGGTAAAGGCGATGCTGCTCGTCAGGTGGCTGCGGTAATGCGTTGCGTGCACCCGGCCCAGATCGTCACGAAACCGAAGGTTGAGATCGGCCATACGGTCGATGACGAAGACCTGCTGCTCGCCGATGCCCAGGCTATGACCGGGCAGCGTCAGCGCCGTTCGCGAGGGCACGGGCGCTTCCACGCCCATCGCCAGTGTCGCCACAGCGATGACCGCGGCAGCTGCGACGAGGTTACGAACCTGCGCCAGCATTAATACCCCGCCCGCGGCGTGACGGTCGCCGCGGGAACGGCC
>JALYZS010000303.1 GCA_030948745.1 Vulcanimicrobiota bacterium
GGCTTTCAAGATCGCGTCATTGGTGGCGCCCGCTTGGATCAGCATTCCGGCAGCGTCGGAACGGCCCTTGGCAGAGGCGATGGCTAGCAAGAGGTGTTCGGTCGAGATGAACTCATCTTTGAACTTGAGCGCTTCGTCGGCAGCCCGCGCGAGCACATCGCGCAGCTCGCGGCTCATACTCGGTTCGGCAGCGCCGTAGACCTTCGCGCGGTTGTCGAGCAGTGCGCTTATCTGACGCCGCAACGGCGCGACATCGATGCCCAGCTGGCGCAGCACCACGACCGGCACGCCGGCGTCATCCTCCAGCAACGCGGCCAACAAGTGTTCGTTGTCGATCTCGCTTGAGCTGTGCCCTTGCGCGATCGCCTGCGCCCGGATGATCGCTTGCTGGGCGTTCTCAGTGAGCTTGTTGAAGTTGTTCATCGCATCCCCGTCGGCGTTCGAACGAAAGTTCGGTTTCGATAAATTCGCTTCGCGCCGGTCTTCCCTTTTCGCTTGACGCACTGCCATGCGAAAGGGATATACTAAGACAGCACGGAGGCGGAGGAGTGATATGCGCTGATGCTTCTTCCTGTTTGTGCGGCAGCGGGTCGTTTACTTTCTGGGTTGGTCGTTGTGATGGCGGCCGGCTGGATGCAGGCCGTCCCAGCAGCCGCCATCGGACCAAGTGCCGAGCCGCCGCAAGCGCTGAAGGCAGCGCATGCTTTCCGCGGCACCATCACGTATGTCGCCTACCGCGTATCCGGCGAAGCGCTCGGACAGCAGACGACTGCGCCCATACACGGTGAGGTGACCATCTCAGGCACGCGCTGGTCGGTGGATGAACGGTCCGCCCTGCAGACGCTGCACGTCTCCTCCGACGGGTCGTGGATGCGCACAGACGGTCATAGTCTCTTCTTCGATGACCCGTTTGAGGTCGGGGCGTTCGCCAACGCGTGGGCGCCCGTACTGGCCAGGCTCGCAACTGATGCCCCGGCAACACCGTCCGGAAACGCGTGGCTGACGGCCAACGGCGTGCGAATCTACGCCGGCGCAAGCGGCGATATCACAGGCATCGTCGATGCACCGTCGCCTAACGGTGTCGCCTATTCGTTGGCCGGATGGATAGATGTCGACGGCCTCGTGTTGCCGGGCGAGGTCTTGCGCCTGATCGCCGGCGCAAGCGACGCCGCCTTTCGCATCACCGATTACCACGTCGCATGGGCCGCCGCCCCGAATGCTCAAAAAGCGACGGAAGCGAACCTGCCTGCGACCACGCTTGCTCGCACGCATCCGCCCGCGAGTGACGCCTCCACAGCGGTGTGGCGGAGGTTTGTTGATCTCTTCGGCCTCTTGCTGGTCGCCATCGGCGCTGTCGCCTGGCTGCGCCGCGATGCCCTGATGGAACGCCTGTATACGAGGCTAGCGGCCGATCCGCGACGCTGGCGTGCGGCGGGCAGCAGCGTGTTCGTCACAAGCGACGGCATGCTGCTGTTCGACGGTCATTGCTATCGCGTCGGTGCGCAATTCTACAATCGCGTCACGCATGTGTACACCTCTGCGCTGTTCCTCCGCGTCGCCGCGCAGGGCGTCACCACTCCGGTCGTGTTGCCGCGCCGGTTCGGCACGCCCAGCGTCACGAAGCGCACCCGAACCAGGCAGATGCGCCCGGCCGGCAACGGATTCAGCCTTATCGAATCACTGGTCGCAAGCGCGCTCTTCTCGCTCGTGATCGTCGCGGTCGTGTTTCCGACATTGATCGTGCTCAGCCAAGCGGACAAACTTGCGGCGGTGCGTGAAAACGCGTTGCGACTTGCGGCCAACACTTTGGTCGACGAGCAGGCGGCGTTGGCGTACGGCACGATCGAAGACAGCCTGCAGACGCGTCGCGTCGGCGATCTGAGCGTAAGCGTCGAGCTCAAGCCGGCGCCGCTGCCTGGCGGCGCGCACCTGCTCGCGGTCGCAGTGGCGGACCGGAGCGGACGCGAGCTCGTGCGCCTTGCGACGCTCGTCGGACCGCCGGTCCCACCGCCGGGCTCGCCATGACGTCTGCGCCGACAGCCAGGACGGCGCGTGGAATCGCGCTCATCACCACCTTATTGGCGGTCGCGCTCCTCATGGCGATCGTCGCAGTCCTCGTCAACATCAGCAGCGCGCAGTTGCGCCGCACCGCCGAGGAGACGCGCTCGCTGCAAGCACTCGCCGCCGCTGATGCCGGGGCCTCGTGGGTACGCGCCCTGCTGCGCTGGAACAGGGGCGCGCTTTCGCCGACCCTGCTCGCGCTCGCCGCAGAACACAGCACCTTGCGCGTGACGATTGACGCCAACACCCATGCCGACGTGCTCGTCAGCCTGCGCTTGCCGGCAGCAGCCGCCCAGCAACCCGACTACCTCGACCGGCAACTGCAGATGAATGCGCAGGTGCTCGAGGCGCCGGTGCAGGTCATCGCCACGGCTACGCTCGTTGCGGGTGGGGCGCTGCAGGCGACGCGCAGCGTGACGACGCTGCTGCGAGTCTTCCATCAGGCGTCGCCCTATTCCGAAGTGGTCGGACTGATCGACGATGGCGGCCCGGTCGCGGCCGACAGCCCAGGTGACGCCGGCGGTCAGGTCGGCGCCAGCAATGCGACCGAACTGCGATTGCATGCGTACAAAGATCCGCGCGGCCGCCACCCGGACGATAGATTCGAAGACCAGCAATGGAACGACGGCAACGCCGCTGCGAGCGGCTTTCTGCCATGAGGGCGCGACGCGGCACGACTCTCGTCGAGCTGCTCACGGTGGTCGGCCTGGTGGCGCTGCTCGCAGCACTTGTGGCGCTGCCCGGTTATCGGGCGTTCAGCGCAGCCCGCGCGGCTGGCGGCGCCGCGACGACGCTCGCGGAAGATCTCGGCATGCTCGAAAGCAGCGCCCACAACGGCAGTTTCCAGCAAGGCGCAACCCTTGAAATCGAATCCATCGAGCCGTTCGCTTATTCTTGCTATCGAGGCCGCCCGCGCACGCTCGATCCGCAGTCCACGCTCGGCCCGCTGATCGTGCAGCGCAGTTTTCCCGGCGTGCGGCTAAGCGGTGGCCCGCTGAACGTATCGACGCCCCTGCTCTTCGCGAGCAACGGCAGCGCCCAATACGCGTCCGCGGGCCACATCGCTCCCCAGCATCAGACCATCGCAGTCGTGCTGACCGCCAGCGCCGACCCAACGCGTACCGTCACGACCCGGCTCGATCTCTTCACGGGTGCGGTGACGCTCGGCGACTGAGGCGCGTCGCGCCCTCCATCCCGGTTCGTGTGCGGCCGATACAATATAAGAGGAGGTGCGTCGCATGCTGCTTTTCATCGTCTTCGCGGTCGCGGGGTATTTCGCGTACCGCCAGTTCGGCTGGCCGGGCGCCGCTGGCGCGCTGGTCGCCTATGTGTTGGCCAGCATTCTCATGCGCGCGTCTCAAGCCAACCGCCGGCGGCAGGAAGCCGAGCGGGTCATCAGCCGCAAGCTCTCGGCCGACGAGAAACTACACTTGGGCAACGTCTCCGAACATCAAAAGGCGATGGAGGATCATCGTGCGCAGTACGATCCCGAACTGCGCAAGTCGCGCGGTACTGGACCCTAAAGCGCTACTCTTGGAAGGAATCCGGTCCGGGGTCGCCGCCCGTCGCGGCAACGCTGAGCCGCTCGAGATAATGCTGCCAACCGTGACCGTGCGAAGTGGCCGATTCTTCGGTGGGCAGGTCGCGATGCTGCAAACGCACGAGCGTGCCAGCGCCATCCGGCGTCAGGCTGATCTCCAGCGTGCTGGAACCCGGTTTGGTCACAGCATCCTCGCCTTCCCATCCCCAGGTCATGACGACGCGTGACGGTCGCTTGATCTCCACGTAGCGCCCGACCGCGACATCCTCTTTGGTCAGGTCATAACGGAAGTCGGCGCCCTCGCGGATATCGGTGGTGCCGCCGATCGTCATCCAGCGACGCAGCTTTGCGGGCTCGACCAGGAAAGCGAAAACCGTTTCAGGACTCGCGTTGATCTTTATTTCGCGCTCGACCGCCTTTGTGCCGGTGACTGCCATGAATCTTGCTCCTCTCGGAGGCTTCCGCCTCGTGCTTCAAAGAACGCAGCCGCGCCTCCCAAAACGATTCGAGAAAGGCGCGCAGTTCGAGCAAACCTTCGGCGCGCGCTCGATACAGACGGCGCGTGCCCGCCCGCCGCTCCCACACCAGACCGGCGGCCTTCAAGACCCCGAGGTGCTGCGAGATGGCAGGCCGCGAGACGTCGAAACGTGCCGCGATCGCACCCGCCGCCAGTTCCCTGC
>JALYZS010000318.1 GCA_030948745.1 Vulcanimicrobiota bacterium
GAGCTACGAGGCGAGCAGCCGTGACGTGTTCCGCTTCTCATTCGGCAAGAACATCGAGTTCTCGCCCGTGAGCAACATCGAAGCGCTCGCGAGCATCGACTCTTCGCTTGCGAACTGCTCGGTCGCGAGCGGTTGCTTCACACCCCCGCCAGGGTTCGGCGTGACCAATAACATCTCGAACCTCTACCAAGCCGCCATCGGCGACTACAATACCAACTTCTTCGCCCAGTACACACCCGTTCGTCCGCAGCGGGCCACGAACTACGACGCGTCATGGGAGCACGACTTCGGCCATGGACTCGAGCTGCGCATCACGCCGTATTACCGCAAGGGCCTCGACTACGTGGTCGTCAACACGCCGGTGCTGTTCATCCTGCCAGGCACGCCGGCGGTCCCGGTCTTGGGATCACCGCGCGAACAAAACGCCGGCATCAACCAGAACACGGGTGTCGAACTGGGGATCCAAAGGATCGCCAGCAGCGGCTTCTCGGGCTTCCTCTCAGCGACATATGACAACACGCTAGCCAACTACACGTCCGACTTTTTCCCCAGCACGAACAACGCCGCGTTGGCACTGAATCACCTGTTCCATGTCGCATACCTGGCGCCCGTGACGGCGACGCTGCAGCTCAACTACAATCAACCCAACGGTTGGCACATTTTTGCCAACATGCCGTACGAGTCAGGTTACCGCTACGGCGTTGGCAAGCATACCTTTGTGTTCGCACCAGGACCGGGCGGCACGCTCGTTCCCACCGAGGTCCTCAATACCGACATCGCCCAAGCCTCGATCATCGGCTCGGCGGCTGGCAACTCATACTACTTCACCGATCCTGCCAATCCGGGCACGGTGCTGAACCCTAACATCACGGGATCGATCGGGACCAAGGAAGGCAACGATCCGGGCAGCATTAGGGGGCCGCAGGTCATGCTGCTCAACCTGACTTTGGCACATGACCTCGGGCACGCGCCCAACAACATGCAAGCAGGCATCGTCATCAACAACGTGTTCGCCAACTACACGAATGGGGTGAACGGTTCGAACGGCTTGTATGTCAACAACGGCCTTGGTGGATTCGACAGGTCGCTGTCGGGCCATAATCCCAACAATGGTGTCGAGCCCTACCACTATAACATCGAGCCGACGGGCTATCTCGCACCGCCCAACGGCGCGAGTCGGACGTTCGTGTTCTATCTCTCGGCCAAGTACTAGAGGGCGATTCGCCGGGGCGGTCCTACAATCGCCCCGTTCACATCTATGAAAGGAACGATTGATGCGCAAGCTCCGAATCGGCCTCGCTACGCTTGCGAGCGTAGGAGTTCTGGTCGGTTGCACGACAAACACCGGCGTCGGAACGATCACGACGCCACCGAATGTCCTACAGCTGGCAGTCGGCTCATTGAACGACGCTTTCGGCACCCTCACAGGTACTGCGGGCGTCTATCTCAACGCCGTGACCACGTTCAGGAACAATCTTGGGAATTCGGCTTTCATAAACCCGGGTACGGCGACGATGACCACGCCGACCGCTGGCACCCTCAACGCATGCGGCCTGTTCGGGTACGGCCAAAACCCTAGCGCCCTCACCGCGGGCACGCCGACCGCCGGTTATCCGAGCACGCTCGTGTTCGGATTACCACCTGCCTATCCCAATCCATCGCTTGCCCAGGGGTATTCGTTAGGGTTCTTATACTGGTTCCAATCCGATTGCGCCACATTTCAGGCGCCACCGGCACCAGCGGCCGGATCCTATACAGTGTCGACCTCGGTACTGGTCAACGGTGCGCAACAAGCATATAGCGCAACCGCGACCATGGCAACTGTGACGACGCTTGGTGCGGAGTCGGCGCCGGTCTTCACCCCTTCGGGCGGGGGAGCGGGGACGTTCACGATCACCAAGCCGGCAGGCGTCACCGAATCGCTCATCATCATCGTTGCGGGAAGCGGCGAAGCCGCGACCCTGTCGACGACGACGACGAGCGCGACGATGCCCGCGGGGACGCTCGCGCCTGGCAGCTACACGGCCTTTGTCATCGCTGCCGACTACCCGCTGCTCGAAGCCGGTCCACCCGCGAGCCAAAGCCAATCGCCCACGCTCACCGGTGCAAACGGCAGCGCGGACCTGACGGTGTCGGGGAGCGGGGCGAGCTTCACGATCTAGCATCACGACGTGTCTTACCGACGCAGAGGAGGGCGCGTCTCCGGCGCCCTCCTCTTTTTACATCACATGATGAGAACGGCGCGCGCTATTTCTTAAAGAGACGGCGCAACTCGTCTTTGGCCGCTTCGAGCACGGCCTTTTTCTTTTTGGGCAAGTTCTTTCCGGCACGGTTGATATACAGATTCAACATGGACATCGCGGATCGGAAGGGTTCGGACTTACGGCGGCGGCTCGCCTCGGCTGAGCGTTTGAGCGACCGCGCGACGGCCGCCGGATCATCCTGTGCGAAGACACCCGCCTGCAGATCCATGGCGTTGCTCGTCCGCGTGACTTTTTGTGACCAGCGCTTGCGTGTCATCGGTCTTCACTCTCTTCCCCAGGCGCTCAAGCCCCATGCGCAGGTGGCGAGCAGGCGGATGCCCACCGGAGCCGAAACGCGCGCCACTCACGACACGGGAGCAAACGCGTTGGCAGAAAAATCCTTGACCTTTGCCGCCTTCGCAGGGAGCTTGCGCAAAGGCTCCTACAATCGCTTGCTTTTGCACGCGCTCAAGGGCTGCGCACCGGCGGATGTGGCGATCAACATCCTCGATATCAGTGGCATACCGCTGTACAATGCTGACCTGGACACGGAAACGCCGCCCACTGCGGTGCGCCGGCTGCGGGAAGGGATCCAAGCGGCTGACGGCCTCATCATCGTCACCCCGGAGCACAACTTTTCGGTTTCTGGGGTGACGAAAACGGTCATCGAGTGGGCCTCGCGGCCCTCCGAAAGTTCGTGCCTGGATGGGAAACCGACGGCCGTCATGGGTGGAGCGCCGGGAGGCTTCGGCACCGTGCGCGCACAGATGAACGTGCGCCAGATGTCGCCCGAAAGCGGCATGCTCATGCTGCAAGACCCAGAGATAAGAGTATCGCGCGTCCACACCAAGTTCGACGAACGTGGGCAGCTGACCGACGAAGAGCTGCGTCACGATTTGGCGGAGTTCTTGCACGCCATGGCGGCGTGGACGCGACGGTTGCAGCCGCGCTGACGGCGCTCAGCCGTAGACGTCGCGCATATCCGCCTCCAGCGGGGCGGTATCGCCGCGGATGCGATGGTTCGTCTCGCTGAGGCCGGCGCGTTCAACCGCATACGGTAAGCTGTTGAATTCCGGTGCCTGCACGAAGTACGCGGTGGGCGAGATACCGATGAGGGGGTAAGCGCCTTCGAGCGTCGGCTCGGCTGCGGGCGATCCCAAGATCCAGAAATTCGAAGCCCCGCCGGCGACACAGCGCGCCTTCACGCCGTGCAGCGTGATAGTGGGAGCGTTGGGGGGCGGCGCCGGCTGGGGCGTGGAGAGCAAGCGGGCCGCGGTCTCCTTGGAAGTACGGCCCATGTGGGCATTGACCCAGTTGTGGCGTTGCTCTTCGGCGCGGCGGATCGCATCCTCGCTGTGGTCGCCGTCCATCAGCGCGCCTTCACGACTGCGGGATCGGCGACAAAATCCAGGCCCACATCCAGCGAGCGCGCACCGTGCGTGAGGGCGCCCACGGAGATGACGTCGACGCCGGTCTGCGCGATCTCACGCACGTTGCCCAGCATCACGCCGCCTGACGCTTCCAGTGCCGCATAGCCGCGAGCGACCTGCACGGCCGCGCGCAGCTGATCGAGCGACATGTTGTCCAACAAGATCGCGTCCGCGCCGGCCCGCATCGCTTCCTGGACCTGCTCGAGGCGCTCGCACTCCACTTCGATAACGGTGCCGCCAGAGACACAGCTGCGCGCCTGCGCGACCGCGTTCGCGACGCCCCCGCAAGCCGACAAGTGGTTGTCCTTGATCAGCACCGCATCGGCCAGCGTATCGCGATGATTGAAACCGCCGCCCGCACGCACGGCGTAGCGCTCCAACGCTCGCAAACCCGGGGTGGTCTTCCGCGTGTCGGCGATGCGCACAGGCAAGCCGTCGACGGCCGCCACATAGGCGTGCGTGAGCGTCGCCGTGCCGCTCAGCCGCGCTAAGAAATTGAGTGCGACGCGCTCCGCACGAAGCATGGCGCTCGCACAGCCTGAGACCTCGGCGACGACCGAGCCGTGATTGACGCGCGTGCCGTCGACAACCGCATGCGTGAAACGGATCGCCGGATCGACGAGCTGGAAAGCAAGCTGCGCGACTTGCAGTCCGGCGACGATGCCGGGTGAGCGAAATCCGATGCTGGCTTTCGCCTGCACTTCGGGCGCGACCAGACATGCGGTCGTGATGTCCTCGTCGGCGCGATCCTCGCGCAACGCCGCCTGCACGAGCGCGGTAAAGGCGGTCGCAGCGTGTTCATCCAGCGGTGTGAACGGTGTCTGCTCGAGCGCGATATGACGCATGAAAAGCGGCTATCCAACGGCCGCCGCGGCGACCGGCTCCTCGCGTTCGCCCGCATGGCTCCAGAGGATGCGAACGCGCCAGCGCACGTCGTCGCGGCGCGGAAAATCTATCCGGTAGTGCGCACCGCGGCTTTCGCAGCGGATGGACGCCGCGGCGGCGATGTACCGCGCGACATTGAGCAAGGCCGCGCATTCGAGTGCGTGACGGCTGGGCGCGGCCAGCGCGAGCGGCCAAGAGGTCAACCGCTCGACGAGCGTGCTCAGTTGCGGGCCGTTGCGTTCCACGCTTGCCGCCTGCCACATCAAGGTGCGCAGCGCATCGGGTTCGGCCAAGGTCTCGACGACCGGTGCCAGGTTCGCATCGTCACGAGCAGCGGCGGGCGCCGAATGCGCCAGGCTTTGCATGTCTTCAGCCGCTCGCGAGGCCATGACGAGACATTCCGCAAGCGAATTGCCGGCCAAACGGTTGGCGCCGTGCAGCCCGGTGCAGGCGCATTCTCCGACCGCGTACAGCGCAGCCAACGCCGTCCGGCCGCTCAGATCGGTCCAGACGCCGCCCATGTGATAATGCGCGGCCGGCGCGACCGGTATGGGCATGGTGCCGATGTCGACGCCGAAACGGGCGCAGGCGGCAGCGATGTTGGGGAAGCGTTCGCGGATGTGGCCGGCAGTGCCGATCGGCCGCAGATCGAGCCACACGTTGCTCTGCGGGCTCTCATGGATCTGTTGAAAGATCGCGCGCGCGACCACGTCACGGGGCGCGAGTTCCGAGCGAGGGTCAACGCCCTGGCAGAAACGTTCCCCTGCATCATTGATGAGAATGCCGCCTTCACCGCGTGCTGCTTCCGACACCAGCAACGCCGGCGCGCCGGCGATCGCCAACGCGGTCGGGTGGAACTGGACGAACTCGATGTCGGCTAGCGCAGCGCCCGCGTCGATCGCCAGCTTCAGGCCATCCCCCGTCGCACCCGCGGGGTTGGTCGTGCGCGCGTAGACCTGTCCGATGCCGCCGGTCGCGAGCGCCGTGGCCCGCGCTCGCACGGCGACTTCCGTGCCGTCCACCAGCACCCAAGCGCCGGCGCACCGGTCGTCATCCACGATGAGCTGCTGCACGATCGCGCGCTCGAGCACACGCACCCGCGGATGGTGCAACGCGCGTTGCGCGAGCGTCGTCGAGATCGCCCGGCCGGTGGCATCGCCGGAAAACACGGTGCGGGCGTGGCTGTGCGCAGCCTCGCGCGTGAGCGCCAGATCGCCGTTCAGCCCGAGATTGAAGGCGACGCCGAGCTTTTGCAGCTCCGCGATGCGCCGCGGCGCTTCGGCGGCGATCAATTCCGCCGCCGCTTCGTTGACGAGGCCTGCGCCGGCTGCGAGCGTGTCCGCCAGGTGCGATGCCGTCGAGTCTTCCTCGAGGTCGAGCGAGGCTGCGACGCCGCCCTGCGCCCAGGCGGTGTTCGATTCTTCGATCGTGCCTTTGGTGGCAATCGTGACCTGCTGTCCCTGCTCGGCGCAATGCAGCGCCAGCAGCAGGCCCGCAGCCCCCGAC
>JALYZS010000321.1 GCA_030948745.1 Vulcanimicrobiota bacterium
GGCTTTACATCTCCTCGCCGACTCGTTGTATCGTTATGCGAGTCTCATCCTGGTCGTCACCGAACCGTGCCGCCAGCAGATCCTCGCTCGCGGCATCGCGCCGGCAAAGGTGCTGCTCGCTCCCAACGGGTTTGACCGCGTAGAGCCGGCACGAGAACCACAATTTCTCCGGGCACCGGGGCAGTTCGTCATCGCCTGCGTAGGCACGATGGGTTTTATGCAGGGCGTCGATGTGGTGCTCAGCGCCGCCTCGTGCTTGCGTCAGGACCGCCGTTTTAAGTTCGTCCTCGCCGGCGGAGGAACCGATCTCGAAAAAGTGATGGCGCGCGTGGCGGAAGAGCACTTGGAAAATGTGGAGGTTTTGGGACCGAAATCGCGCGCCGAAGCCTTCGCGCTCCAAGCGCAAGCGGATGTCTGTGTTGTGCCACTACGCAACGCTGCGCCGGACAGCCTGCCGACAAAGATGTTCGATGCGTTGGCGCTCAAGAAGCCGGTGATCGCCTGCGCAGTCGGGGAGGCCGCGCGCTTCATCAATGAATCCGGTGGCGGAGTCGTGGTCGAACCCGAAAACGGCCCGGCTTTGGCGAACGCCATCCGGTACCTCGCGGACGAGGACCCCGCGCGCTTGGCGGATTATGGCCGTTCTGGAAGCGAATACGTGATGGCGCACTTCGATCGCGCCGCATTGACGCCAAAAATAACCGCCAGAATCGTGGGAGCCGCGCCAGCCTGAACCACCAGCTCATCCTTGCCCGGTGCGAAACAACGCCGCGAGATCGCGGCTCGTACGCTGGATATTGAACGCCGCTCGCACGCGTGCCAAAGCGCCCCAGGCTAACCTTTCTCTCTGCCGCGGATCGTGAGCCAGCGACAGCAACGCCTGAGCGAGCGCCGCTGGATCCTTCTGTGCTACGAGTATTCCGCACGTCGAGTCGATGAGCTCGGGAATGCTGCCCGTGCGCGTGGCGACACACGGAATACCTGCCGCCATCGCCTCGATGAGCGCGACGGGTATGCCTTCCATGAGACCGCTCGCATCTTCGGTGCTCGCCAAAACCATCACATCGTAGCTGCCCCGGCGCAATTCATCAAGCAGCACGTGATGAGCTAAATGTCCTCTCATGGTTACGCACCCCTCTAGCGTGTGAGCTCTTATCGCGCGCGCCAGGGTCGGCCTGAGCGGCCCATCCCCAGCCAAGGTGCAGTGAAACTGGACACCCGAATCTGCGAGCGCGCTAAGCGCCTGCAACAGATATGTATGGCCTTTGACCGGTACGAAATTTGCTGCACACAGTAGCGAGAATTTTTCCCCGGAAGACGGCGGTGATGCTTCGGCAATATTGGACACCCCAATATGCACCACGTGGACCCGTTGCGCGACGGCCGGATCGAGGCATCGGTGTAGCTCCTGCTCCCCGCGCTTAGAGATAACCCGAATCGCCTGGGCGGAGGCGGCCTTCAACGGGATGAGGTTGTTTTCGTAGATGTCCCAGCGATGGGCGGTGATGCTCCAACGCACGTTGGTTAGAGAGGCGGCGATGTAGCCGACGGTTGCGGGCGTGGAAAGCCAGTACGCGTGCACATGATCGAATCCTAGCCTGCGGACTTCAGCCGCGACCGCGAGCCCTTTCGGAAATACCGACAGGTTCTTGAGTCGAGTGCTAAGCGATGCCGGCTGTCGCATCATTTCGAGGAACAGCGCCGCCACGCGATGTGGATGGCGCATCATCTCATGCAGGGCGAGTCCGAGCGTGCGCGGAGCTACGAGACCAAGGCGCTGCGCGGAGACCTTCGGAACTGTGAGGGCCGCGACATGGCCTTTAGGTCTCACCGGAATCACCGTGATGGATTGGACAGAGCCTGCGAGTCCGCCGAGCTCCTCTGCTAGAAATGCTTCGCCTTTTCCAAACGGGAACCGGGCGGTGATGAGGGCGAGTTTCATCTCTTGGACACGCCAGCAAAGGCGGTTTGATACATTTCCATGTGCCGCATCGCGCACGTACCGATGTCATACTCGGTTCGCGCGAGCCGCTGTCCTACGTCGGCGATTCTGGCGAGGTCTAACGGCGTGCTCATTGCCGTGGCAACGACCTGCCCGATCGCCGCCGGTTCCCAATCACAGGCTATATTCGCCGCGCGACCGTGGGCGAACATTTCTTGCGCTCCAACCCACGGCGTCGTGGCGACCGGAATACCCGCGCTCATCGCTTCAATTGCCGCCAGCGGCATGCCCTCGAAAAGCGACGTCATGAGGAGCAGGTCTGCACCCGGCAATAAGCTAGGCAGATCCGCGCGGAAGCCGAAGAACCGGACGGACGCGTTGACTCCCAAATTATCCGCGAGCGATCGAAGCGATGGTTCGTCGCTGCCGCCGCCGACGAAGAAGACGGTGATTCGGCGGCGAGCTTCATCACCCAACTCGCGCACTGCTCGCAGAGCTAGCTGTTGATTCTTTTGCTCTTCCAGGCGGCCGACAACAAGAACCGCAAACTCGTGCTCTCCTACTCCTAGCCGAGCCCGGCCGGCGCGGCGTTGCGTTTCGTCCGGCGGCGGCCGGTGGCGAATGCCATTTGGAATCACCCTAACTTTGCGTTCCGGGAAACCCTCGAGGCGCGCTAGGTGCATTCCCTGCAGTCGGGTAAACGTGATGATCAGGTCGGTTCGATCATTGAGACGCCGGTCGGCAAGCCGTTCAACCAGCGTCCGCCGCGTATCACAGGGGTTGTGTTCGGTATGGAGTAGGATGGGAACGCCGACCATGCTCGCCACAAGCCTGCCCCAGTACTTGCCGTTGTGCGTATGGGTGTGCACGATGTGCGGCTTCCAGCGTTTAACCATCGACGCCATCCGACCGATAAAGGAAACGTTCAACGGTTGTTTGCGGTTCGCGCTGAGAATGGTTGCACCGATGGTCGCGCGCTGCTCGTCGGTGATTCCGGGAGGATATACCGTCAGAACCGCGACCTCAGCGCCGCCGCTCTGCAACAGCGGCAAGAGCATCGAAAGGAAACCCTCGGCACCGTAGCCGCTCAATTTCGATATGACGTGAAGAACGCGCACCCTCGCGTTAACCAACGACGCGGTCGAGCATCGACGCAAATCGGGCGCTCACCTCGCGGGCAGTCAGCAGGGTCCAGGTTGAGGTCGTGACGCGCTCGTATATGCCGGCGACATGTTGCTGGTAGGCCGATTTTATCGCGCTTGCGCACTCATCGACATCGCTGGCGAACCATCCGAGCGAATTTTTGGTGATCAGCGAGCGCAACACGCTTTCGCGCTGACCAAACGCGAGGATCGGCCTACGCGTTGCGATATATTCAAAAATCTTGCTTCCAGTTTCCGCAGCAGTCGCCGGGTCGTCTTTGAGCAAGATCAACAACACGGCGGACGCGCGCTCCTCGCGGACCACCGCTTCGTGCGAAACGATGCCTCGAGCATCGACGACGTCGTCGAGCCCATATCGGGCCGCCAGCTCTTGCACAAAGTGACGATCGGGGCCGAAAAAAATGAATCGCGCCGCGTGCCCGGCGGGCTCGTCGGTCGCACGGAGCTTCGCGATCGCCGCAAAGAGCGCCTCGGGATTCCTCTCGCCGCCATACAGCATACCAGCATAGCAAAACCGGAATTGCGGAATGACTGCGTCAGGATCCCCCTCGGACGCTGCTTCGAAACCGTTGGGGATAACCTCAACCGGCACGCGCCGGTGGATGCGCTGTAACTTTTCGGCTAAGTCTTCGGAAACGGTCGTGATCAGCGAAGCACCGCGCACAGTCGCTCTTTCGACCTGCCGGTCGAGAGCGCGCCGCACCCAACCGCGATTGCCGTACGGATATCCCGTCCACAGATCACGGTAGTCAGCAATCCACGGAATGCTGTAGCGCCGCGATACCGCGCTTCCAACGAGATGTGCGGTGGCCGGAAGCGCGGTGCTTATGACGGCGTCAAAGCGCTGTTCCTTCTGCAGCCCGTGGCTGATTTTCAATGCTCCAGGCAGCCAGCCGATCGCGGCGTCTGGAAAGAAGATAACTTTCTTTGCAAGCGTGCGCAAAGCGTTCGTCTTTGGACGCGGACGCGCCGGCGTATGCTCTGTTCCACCCAAAGCCGGGGGTGGTACACCGAGCACCCCTGCCCTTTCAATTCTGCAGCCCGAGCCGCTCGCAAGCGGGTGCTTTCGCGTGACGACGCTTGGCTCCCACCCAAACTGCGGTAAGTATTTCGCGAGATAGCCCGGCCGCAGAGCGCCGGCATCCGGCTGCGGCGGAAAGTAGTACGTCACCAAAAGGACACGTCTCAGCTTCTTGATCTCCTGATGCCATACGAAATGTGGGGGACAACCATAGTGACGCCGATCACAAAATTCAGCAAACGGAGAAAGATTCAGCGTACCGACATCGGCTTCCCATCCTACATCCGTGTGCAGTGGTCGACGTAGGGTCTTTTAGTCGGTCCGCCGGGACTATGGTCGGCATGACGCCGTGGTCTTCGGTGAAAATCGGGAATACGGCCTTCCATGTGGAAAGCACTGAAGTATACTCGCGGTGACCGGCGATGGTCATTATGGAAAAACCATTTGTGCAACAATCGATGTTTCGGCCTCCCCGCTCCATAGCGATTGCGATCGCCTCGCGCAACCGCCAAGATGATATCGTCGCGTGCATCAGGTCGATTCTTGCAAGGCCCAGTGCGCCGGATGAGATCATCGTCATCGATCAATCCACACCCCGTTATGTGCTCCCCAACCTGCCGAACCTTCGCCATGTATACGCCCCTCATCTGAGCGGACTGACCGCGGCGAGGAACCGCGCCATCGCGGAAGCCACATCTGACGTCGTCTTGTTCTTAGACGATGACGTTTTACTGCTGACTGATTGCGTGGCTGAGCTGCTTAACGCATTCAGCCGGCGACCAGACGCCGCTGGATTGCAGTGTCAAGTGGAAATGCCCTACACCCCTTCGCGCATAAGCCGTCTGATGGCAGCCGTGTTCGAGCACGGATTCTTCAACGCATCGCCGGTTCTCAAGCCTACGGGCGTGCAGCTTCGCCGCGTGTGGGGGTGTGCCATGGCGTTTCGGAAGGACGTGCTGCGAGCGGAAGCTTTCGACGAACATCTCGTGGGTTACGGACTCGGCGAAGATTGGGAGTACTCGATACGCGCACGCCGGCACGGGATGCTTTGGCTCGCTCCTGGCGCGAAGGTCGCACATAACAAGACGGCGCTCAATCGCTTTCAGTTCAACCGCATGTTGCGCGACCGCTGGACCAACTTTCAGTATTTCTATGAAAAGCATGAAGCGCGCCGCAGTCCGATGAATCGCTTCTGGCGCGCCTGGTGGATGTTGGGCGAATCGCTGAAATGGTCTCGTGTCAACATGGGATTTCCCGCCCTGGGTTGGTTGCCCGAATCAACTGCCGTGGTCGAAGCACCGTGGCGTGTTGGCGGCGGCTGAGCGTGAGTGTAGCGTAGGTCTTCGCTGCGAACGACTTGAAATAGCACCCGCCATGATGGGTCAGTGCTTTCGAATCTTTCTGTTCGTCGTGCTCGTGCCAGGCCTCGCGAGCTGTGGCTCCACGCGCGCCGCTGTGCAGAATGTTATTGAAATCCGTGGTCCGCAACCCCGGGCTGGTGAGAGTTACCGCCGTCCGCCGTCAGCGCTGCTTGCCACATACGTTCCTGCGGAGGGACGCGAACTGGAAATCAGCGCCTTTGATTTTGGCACGGCGCAAAACGAAAATAATCAACGGGCCTGGAATCGCGCCAACCCGCAAGCCCACCGGTTGGTTTATATTTCTGCGGAACGTTTCGATCCCAAATACCGTCCTCCCAATGTCAACAGCTTTCTCCCCTGGATGGAATATCACGAACAGGATTTCGAGCATAACGGTGATCCGGGCATGCTTACGGGCACTCCGCAGGACGGTGCGTGCCTTTGGACGTGGCTAGCCGATGCGCGCGGTCCGAGTAGCTACCGCGTGTATGACGGCGCCGGCAGATTCTTGGCGGCCGTCGCCCCGGGCAGCCCGCTGTCCTTCCTGCAAAAAGGCGCCGACGGAGCGACGCTCGATGTTCGCGTCAATTCGGTGCTCGAAGGCAAGGAGGTCTGGTATACGTCCATCCACAACGCCAACGGCTCGCGCAGCAGCGCGTCGTGCACCCCCGGCTCTTCGCACCCGGTGCTTTCGCAACCCCGTTTCGATTTACGACCGAATCCACACCCAGTGTATCCCGCTCCGACGCCCTCACCCGGCACCAGTGTCGAGGTTTCCGGGTCGGTTGTCGAAAGCGGTGATGACGCTGCGCCGCGGCTGGAATGGCTGTATCACCCAAGCCCAGCCTCGACTCCGGAGCAAGTCACGTTGGTTGGCGGGCCTCCGGTCTGGCGAGTCCCTGATGGCGTGAGCATCGCAAGCGACAACGCGCGCTGGTTCGGTTCGCCTGGGCTGCGTTATTGCGTCGGTGCTGACAATTGCACCGACTGGTGGACAAGCGGTGAAAACAACCGGGAATCTTTCAGCAAATACGATTACCACATGGATTTTCTCAATACGTGCTCCGCGCAAGAAAACCAGGACGCCGTGCGCATGATGAAACACATCGTTGGGGCCACAAATGCCCGCGGTTTTGAGCTCGACGACATCATCGACGATATGCGGCGCGCCTATCCCGATCTCTTTCACAGTCAAGATCCTCAGATCTGGACTGATGCGCAGCTCTATCGCTGTGACTCGGTGCAGTTGCCCCGTTATGCGCACAAGGCGATGTCCGCCATCGGTGTCACCACGTTGCTCAACGGCGGTCCGAAGAACTCCGATTTCGACGCTGATGGGCAAATGTTTGAGAGCATCGGCTGGAACAGTTTGACCGGGGGACCGTATCCAGCGACCCGTGCGCAGTGGATCGGCGAGTTCGACGCGGTGCTCGGCGATGTTGCACGTGGCCTGTTCGTTTGGTTTCAACCAACCGGTGTCGATAGAACGTCCCCGACTGCCAACCGCGGCCGCCTCTTCAGTTTCGCAGCCTACGAGTTGATCAATGCTTACCCGTTGAGCGCCGGTCCTGGCCATGTTTTTTATGGAACTGG
>JALYZS010000070.1 GCA_030948745.1 Vulcanimicrobiota bacterium
TACGCGCTCGGCAAGAACGGCGCGATTCCGGCGTCGTTTGCGCCCTGGATCCCGAATGTGGTGCTCACCCTGGTCGGCATCGCGATGCTTTGGAAAGAGGAGCGTTGATCCGGGCGCAGACGCCTGCGCTTTGGATCACACGGAGGACGGTGCTCGCCGTCCTTCTGTGCTTCTGGTTGAGCGCGCTCGGCAGCGCCGTGCGCGCTCAAGCCGACTCCTCCCCCACGCCGACACCTGCGCCGACCCCGCCACCCCAGACGCCCGCACCAGCCTTCGTCACGGCGCCGCCCGCAGCAGAAGATTTCCCACATATCAATCGGGGCAGCACCCCCGTGCCGACCGCCCAGCCGGCTTCGCCGACACCGGCCGGCGTGTCCACCGAAGCGCCGCCGCCCGAAGGCATGGCGCGCATCACGGCCGATCAGCTCTATGGCAAGAACAGCCCGGAGGGCGGGTTCACCGCGCTCGGCCATGTGGATCTCGCATATGCCGACGCGGAAGTGAAAGCCGATCAAGCGGTCTACGACGCGAAGACGAAGATCTTGCGCGCCACCGGCCACGTGCACTTCACGCAGGCCAACGGCGACGCAGCGACCGCGCAAGCGCTTGAGTACGAATCCGACACCGATCGCGTGACGATGTTCGGCGTTGAAGGACAGACGGCCGCGCTCTTCTACCAAGGCCAGCAGATCCAGGGCCACTTGTATTACCGCGGCAGCTCCGCAGTCGTCGACGGCAACGGGCATACGATCATCCGGGATGGCTGGCTCACGACGTGCGAACTGTCGCACGTCGCCTACCACATCACCGGCAAAGAGATCGAGGTGCGGCCGCACGACCGCCTCATCGTGCGCCACTCGTCCTTGTGGCTGGGGAAGTACGTCGTCGCGGCGCTCGGCATATTCGTGCTGCCGCTCACGGACATCGGTCAGCGCCAAACCGCGTATGCGCCGCGGGTCGGTTACAACTCAAGCGAAGGCTTTTTCGTCCGCAACTTCATCAACTTCTACCACAGCCAAAACCTTTATGGCACGTATCACGTCGACTATTTCACCAAGGTCGGGCTGGGGCTGGGCGCGGATATCTACTTCCAGCAGCGCAATGGGCGCGGCGGTGGTTCGCTCACGATCTACCAGCTGCGGAACAACGCACAACAGCAGGCGCTCACCGGCTCGCGCAACTCGACGACAGCGGCGCTCAACCTGACGCACATCTTCTCCGATCACCTGACCGGAGCGTTGCAGTTCAACTATTCCGGCACATCGGCGGTGTTCACGGCGTTGCCCGCGACGACGACTGCGAACCTGACCGTCACGCATAACGGCGCACGCAGCACGACCAGCTACATCCTCTCCAACGTGCGCACGGGTCCGTCCTCGTCGTTCGGGGCGATCTTCAACCACACGATCGCCTTTTCGCCGACCTTCAGCCAGTCGGTGGGGCTCAATCTGCTTTCCAACACCAACCCGGGGACGTTCTCGCGCGCGGTCGGCCTGAACCTGGACACGCATGTGAGCGGGCGTGCCTTCGATGCCGACCTCGTCGAATCGACCAACCATGGCTTTCAGACGACGAACATCGACACCCCCGCCGAGCTGACGACGCCGGTGACCGCGATCCAGCGGGTGCCTGAGCTGACGCTGCGCGCGCGGCCGTTCATCATCACGTCGTTGCGGCTGCCGGTGAGCGTCACGCTCATCGACGGCAACTACAACGATCAGTTCGACAACGTCCAGACGACGCGCTATGAGGCCAATGCGCAGTTAGGACCGGGCATCCTGCGCATCGGCAATGCCGCAGTGCTCAACGCATCCGTCACCTTGCGCCAAGACGCCTATGGCACAGGCGACCTGCTGGGCAGCATCAACGAGCAGTTCGGGTTGCAGCAGTTCTTCGGTCATCATGCCGACAACACGCTTTCGTACACAGCAACGAGCGTGCGCGGGTTCACGCCGCTGCCTTCGCTCGACCGGCAGTTCGGCTCGGATCAGGTAGGTGAAGTGCTCAACGTCTACAACAGCAACGTCTACCGTTTCAGCGCATCGACGAGCTATGATTTCCACAACAAGTTCTTGAGCCCGATCAACTATCAGCTCAATCTGCAGCCCAACCCCTACGCGCTCGTCACGCTGGGCACATCGTACGACCCACACGGCACGGGCTATTCGCCGCTCGCCATCACGCTCGCGACGCCGCTCACGGCCAACGACTACCTGCAGTTCAGCGGCAACTACGATTTCAAGCTGCACGGTCTGCAAGGCCAGAACTATTTCCTCAGCCATACCGTGAGCGATTGCTATCAGGTGCGTTTGGCGTACCGCCAGCCGCTCAAGGAGTGGGATATCTCGCTGAGCCTGCTCGCGTTCCCGAACGAGAGCGCCACGTTCGGGATCAACAACAACGGCCCGATCCTCGCGCAGGGCATTTGAAGCGCTACGGTTGGACGATGATCTGACCGCCGGTGATGAACAGGTTCGGATTGGTCGGACCGCCCGTCTTGTTGGCGAAGTTGGGCAAGGGGATCGTGCCTGGGTTCCGCAGATCCACCGGCTGCGCAAAGCCTTGTGTGTTGATGCCCTGCGCGCCCAACTGGTCGACCGGGCGTCCGCCCTGGCTCGTATCGGTCGTGACGTAGTTCACATAGATGAAGGTCACCGGCGGCGACTGCGTGATGCCGGGGGTCGAACCTGCGCTGCTGGCACGGATCGAGAGCCGGTCGATGGGCAACGTCATACTGAGCATGTTGCCGGTGCTGGTGCCGGCGTTGCCGTTGGTGATGAGCGTGTAGTCGTTCGTGTTGAGCACGATCGGGAAAAACGTGGCGCGGTTGATGCCGCTGCCGCCGGTGAGCGCTTTATACTGATAGCTGAACCCGTTGGGCTGCAACAGCGTCGACGACCCATAGACGAACTCTTGATCCCAATGCGTGTACGGCGCCGGGTTGCCTTGGGCTTCTTGCGCCGTCGGCTCGCCCGGCACTTCCCCTGGATTGACATTGGTGGCAGCATCGACGTTCGTGTTGATCGCGATGATATAGTTTCCCTGACTGGGGTTGATC
>JALYZS010000380.1 GCA_030948745.1 Vulcanimicrobiota bacterium
CATTCAAACGGTCGGCGACGCCGTCTTGCGCGTCCTGCGCAGCAAAGATCCGCGCGGCGAACCGACCTACGACAAGATCATCTTGGTCGGCCACAGCCTAGGCACGACGGTGCTCATGGACGTGATCGTGGGCGTCCACGAGCTGGTGGAGGCCGATATGCTCCCGGTCGACGATTGGCGGCGCATCCGCGCCTTTGTGACCTTCGGGACCGCACTTGAGAAAACGCGCTATTTCTTCGACGTGCGAGACAGCGGGCTGTCCGACACCGTACGTCGCTTCCGACGCGACGTCTACGGACATCTGTTCACGGATGACGCGATGGCGCTCAATGGCCCCTGCCCCCCGCCGCCGGTCAAGCCGAACGGGATCTTCTGGGCCAACTATTGGTACTTCACCGATGTCGTCGCCAACGCTATCGTCTCGTATTCATCCCAGCGCGATCCGGGGGAGGATTTGACGGTTGCGACCGCCGCTCCCGATCACGCGCTCTGCATCAACACGCAGTTGCCGTCCCCGCGCACTGTCTGGCCGCATAGTTCCTACTTGAGCGATGCCAATTTCTGGCACGGCGACGAGCATTTGGGAGCGGTCGCCATCGTGGCCCATGCTTAGCATGGCGCCGATCTAGCATGGCCCAGGTCGCTGCCGCCCGCTGCGGCGTCGCCGTGATCGGCGCTGGTGTGGTCGGCGCGGCCATCGCGCATGAGCTGAGCGGCTACGGCGTGGACGTCATCGTGCTCGAGCGGGAAGCGGGGCCGGCGCGTGGCGCGAGCGGATCGAACGCGGGCATCATCCATACCGGCTTCGAGATGACCGCGGGGTCTTTTGAGGCGGACATGCTGCTCGCGAACGCGGGGCGCTGGCAGCCTCTATTCGACGAATTGCAGGTGCCGTATCGAGTGTGCGGGGCGCTCATGCTCGCACACAGCTTCTCCGAGAACGCGCAGCTGACGAATATTACCGAGAATGCAGAACGCAACGGCGTGAAGGTGCGTCAGCTCGACCGCGGGCAAGCGCGCAACATGCAGCCGCATGCCCGGGCGTTCGGCGGGCTGCTCGTCCCGGGTGAAGCGATCACCGATCCCTTTGAACTGGTGTGGCGCTTGTTGCACGGCGCCGGCGAGGTGCGATACGGCGTGCGCGTCGAGCGCGTTGAGTCGCACGAGCATGGCAGCGTGCTGCACACCGACGCCGGCACGCTGTCCGCGCGCTTCACTATCAACTGCGCCGGCCTGTTCGCGGATGATATCGCGAAAGAGGATTCGGTCCGTATCATGGCGCGCCGCGGGGAGTTCATCGTGTATCCGCCCACAACCGGGCCGTTGTGCGACCATATCCTGTTGCCGCTGCCGGGCTCCGCAGCGCAAAGCATCCGGATCGTTCCCACACTCTACGGTCACTTGTGCGCCGGGCCGATCGAAGCCGATCAAGCCGACAAAACCGAGTGCCGCATGCAGGCTGACCGGATCGCGAACGTCCAGCGCAAAGCGGAAAAGATCATTCCCCGTCTGGCAGACTTCCCGATGGTGGGGAGTTGGGCAGGGCTCGCAAGTGTCGGCCAGCCGCGCGATTACATCGTGGAGTGGTCAAAACGAGTGCCTGCGATGTTCCATGTCGCCGGTATCCGCTCAACCGGGTTGTCCACATGCTTTGGGCTTTCCGCATACGTCGTCGACCGTCTGCGCGAGCGCGGGCTTGCGATGGGATCGCGGCGAGCAACTGCGAAGCCGCCCGCGGCGGAGAGTCAACCCTGGTGGCAACGCCCGCGGGCGTAGGGTTGCCGGGGTCCAGCGGTCCACGAGGCCAAGCCCAACACGCGTGCGAAACTGCTCTTTACGGGAGTCCTCATCCGGACTGAGAGGGCGCGCGAGGCGCCGACCGTTGAACCTGCTCTGGATCATGCCAGCGAAGGAAGAGCTATGCAGACCATTATCGACCCCAAAGCGCAAGCCTCATCCCACAAGATCTACCTCGACGGGCCCGACGGGATCCGCGTGCCGATGCGCCAGATCCATCTCACCGATGGCACCCATTTCCAAGTCTACGACACGAGCGGCGCGCACGGTGACGCCGACGGCGGCGTGGATGTCCGCGAAGGCCTGCCGAAACTGCGCGCGCCCTGGATACAGGCGCGAAACGACATTGAGCAGCTGACCGCCGCGACATCCGCCTACCGGCGCGAGCGCGAAGCCGACGCGGCGCTGGACGCACTGCGCTTCGGACGACCCGTGCTGCCCTTACGCGCGAAGAGCGGGCGGACGGTCACGCAATTGCATTACGCGCGTCGCGGCGAGATCACGCCGGAGATGCGCTTCATCGCGCTGCGTGAGGGCGTGCCGGCCGAGCTTGTGCGCGATGAGGTGGCGCGCGGCCGCGCGATCATCCCCTGCAACATCAATCACCCTGAGTCGGAGCCGATGATCATCGGGCGCCCTTTGTTGGTGAAGATCAACGCCAACATCAGCAACTCTGCGGTGAGTTCGTCGATCGAAGAAGAAGTGGAGAAGATGACGTGGGCGACGCGCTGGGGCGCGGACACCGTCATGGATCTCTCCACCGGCAAGCACATCCACGAGACGCGCGAGTGGATCATCCGCAATGCGCCTGTGCCCATCGGCACGGTGCCGATCTACCAAGCCCTCGAAAAGGTCAATGGTAAGGTCGGGGAGCTCAGCTGGGAGATCTACAAAGATACCCTGATCGAACAAGCCGAGCAGGGCGTGGACTACTTCACGATCCATGCCGGCGTCTTGCTGCGCTACGTGCCGCTCACCGCGCAACGTCTGACCGGCATCGTCTCGCGCGGCGGTTCGATCATGGCGCAGTGGTGTCTACTGCACCATCAAGAAAACTTCTTGTACACCCACTTCGAAGAGATCTGCGAGATCATGGCGGCCTACGACGTCGCCTTCTCGCTCGGCGACGGTTTGCGCCCCGGCTGCACGGCCGACGCGAACGACGCCGCGCAGTTCGCCGAGCTCGACACGCTGGGCGAGCTGACCAAGATCGCGTGGCGGCACGACGTGCAGGTCATGATCGAGGGACCCGGCCACGTGCAGATGCACCTCATCAAAGAGAACATGGACCGTCAGCTTGCGGTCTGCGACGAAGCGCCGTTCTACACGCTCGGCCCGCTCGTCACCGACATCGCGCCGGGTTATGACCACATCACAAGCGCCATCGGCGCCGCGATGATCGGCTGGTTCGGCACGGCCATGCTCTGCTACGTGACGCCGAAAGAACACCTCGGGTTGCCCAACAAGAAGGACGTCAAGGACGGCGTCATCGCCTATAAGATCGCGGCCCACGCGGCCGACCTGGCCAAGGGACATCCGCAGGCTCGGCGTTGGGATGACGTCCTGTCGAAGGCGCGCTTCGATTTCCGGTGGGAAGACCAGTTCGCGCTTTCGCTCGATCCGGAGACGGCGCGCGCGTTCCACGACGAGACGCTGCCCGCCCAAGGTGCGAAAGTGGCGCATTTCTGCTCCATGTGCGGTCCGCATTTCTGTTCCATGCGCATCTCCCAAGACGTGCGCGAATACGCCGCACAGCTGCAGGTGGACGAAGCGACAGCGATCGCCGAGGGCATGCAGAGCAAAGCGCGGGAGTTCGCGGAGAGCGGCGGCGAGCTCTACGTGCCCGCATCAGCGCCCTAGAAAGAGGAGACGATGAGCAAGCGCGTATCGCACAAGGTCAGTCAAGAAGACGAGCCGCACCCGAGCCGCCTTCCTGAGGAGCCCTTGCCACCAGGCTACCAAGAAACCGAGGGTGACCCGCCCACAGGCGACGGATATTATGAGGGGGAGCCCGGCGAGGAAACGTCAGAGGACGAGAAGCGTACGGGTTAAGGACGCGGCGTAGTGGCGTTAGTGCGGGCTAAGAGCGCTGTCGTAGACCTCGCGATACGCGCGCGCAGAGCGAGCCCAGCCGAAATCAGCCAGCATTCCGTTGCACTGCAATAGGCGCCACACGTCGGTGTCACGACGCCGTAGCAGCGCCTCGCGAATTGTCGCGGCAAGATTCTCGGTGCCAAGTGAGGGCAAGCAAAAGCCGGTAGCCGCAGCGGCCGGACCGCTCATCACGTCGATGACGGTATCCGCAAGGCCGCCAACAGGGTTCACGACCGGCACAGTCCCATAACGCTGACTGTACATCTGATTGAGCCCACAGGGCTCGAAGCGTGACGGCATGACGAAGACGTCGGCACCGGCGACGACGCGGTGCGCTTGTTGCTCATCATAGGCTATCCGCACCGCGGCTTCGCGTGGAAATTGTTGCGCGAGCTGCGTGAGCCTCGACTCCAACGCGGAATCACCGGTCCCCAGCAATACGAATCGCGCGCCATCGCGTAACAATTCTGGGAGGCACTCGAGCAAGACATCGATGCCTTTTTGCCACGTGAGGCGGCTGACGCAACCCAACAGCGGCGCGCGATCGTCCGAAAACAACCCAAATTCTTCCAGCAGCGCCAATTTGCAGATGGCCTTGCCACTGAAGTCGTTTTCGTCGTAGTTCTGCGCGATCGCGGCGTCCTCGCGCGGGTTCCAGGCGGTCTCGTCGATGCCATTGACGATGCCGCTCAGCACAGACGCTCGCGCGGCGATGAGTCTTTCGAGGCCGACCCCGAACTCAGGCGTTTGCAGCTCCTTCGCATAGGTCGGGCTGACGGTCGTGATGCGCCGGGCAGACTTGATGCCGACGGCGAGAAACGACGGCTGCGCAACAAGGTCGGAGCTGAAGGCGGCTGAGGGCACGCCGTAGCTCCCAAATTGTTTGGTGCTCAAAGGCTCCTGGAAGGCCGCATTATGGATCGTGAGTATATGCGCGGGCACGGTCCCTTTGCCGGCCCCAGCTGAGACCGTGCACAGAGCCGGTATCAGGCCGGTGTGCCAGTCATTGCAATGGATGACGTCCGGCCGCCAATCAGCGTCGTCTCGCTGCGCGAAGAGGCTGACGGCTGCACAGAACAACGCGAAACGATCCGCATTGTCGGCCCAGGCTTGACCGCCTGCATCTTGATACGGCTCGCCGTCACGCGCGAACATCGCCTCGTTTGCGATCAGATATAACGTCAGCCCACTATCGGGGGTCTGCGCGGCCAGCACCCTCGTCTCGCCCCGCTGGTGCACGTCGCCGAGGGAGCACACAGGTTGCGCTTCCGACAACGCCGACAGCGCGAGTGGATAGGCGGGCATGATCAACCGCATGTCCACCCCGGCGTCACGCAGGGCAACGGGCAACGCGGCCGCCACATCGGCAAGCCCACCCGTCTTGGCCATTGGAAAAATTTCAGCGGCTGCGAACAAGACGCGAAGTCTGCCGCCAGGCATCGCGCCTACCACGCCGCCGCGGCGGTGGCAGCAGGCACGAGGGTGCGCGCCGTGATCAGCAGCGCGGACAAGGGCGCAACCGACACATCTAAAGCATGGGTGCCATGGGCAGACGCGCGCTCGTACGCCGCGCCCGCGTGGATGCGACTGCGGCCCGCGCCGCCGAAGTGGACGGCATCGCTATCAAGCACGATTTCGTAAAAGCGCGCGAGCGGCACGGACAATGCATAACCCGGCAACGCTTGCGCTGAGAAATTCAGCACAACGATGAGCGGATCGGTGGCATCGCCACGCAGGTACGCGATCATCGCCTGCTCCGCATCGTCCGCCGCAAGCCATTCGAAGCTCCCGGGAGTAAAATCACTGGCACGCAGTGCGGGGTGCGTGCGATAGAGCTCATTCAGCTCGCGCAGCAACTCGCACAGTCCATCGTGACCCGAAATTCGCGCATCTTCCCACCCGAGCGTCTTGGAAGGATCCCAACCACGTCGCCGACCGAATTCATTGCCCATGAAGTTCAGCTTTTTCCCGGGATATGTGAATTGATAGCACGCAAGCGCGCGCAAGGCGCTGAGTTTTTGCGTGGCGTCGCCGTACATCTGCTCGAACAGCGAGCCTTTAGCGGCGCCCACTTCGTCGTGGGAGAAACTGAGCACGAACCGCTCCGACTCGGCGTACAGGCGGCCGAAGGTGAGATCTTTGTGCCGCGCGGGCCGCTCCGCAAACGGCGTGCGCATGTAGCGTAGCGTGTCGTTCACCCAACCCATATCCCACTTCATTGAAAAACCTAAGCCCCCGCGCGCCGCCGGAGCAGTGACGCGCGGAAAAGCCATCGACTCCTCAGCGATCGTGAACGCCCCGGGCAGATGCGTGGCAATCTCCGTATTGAGCTCGCGCATAAACCGTATCGCCGGCAGGTTCTCGCGACCGCCGATCGCGTTTGGCTGCCAGCCGGCTTCGCGCGCGTCGTCCAGGTATAACATCGAGGACACCGCATCCACACGCAGCCCGTCGATGTGGAATTCTTGCAACCAAAAAAAAGCATTCGCGAGCAAGAAATTGCGCACTTCCGGCCGGCCGTAGTTGAAGATCAGCGTTTGCCAGGTGGGGTGCTCGGCCATGACCGGGT
>JALYZS010000007.1 GCA_030948745.1 Vulcanimicrobiota bacterium
TCACCGAAGCCAGCCTGGTAAAAACGCTCGAAGAGAAAGGCATCGGTCGGCCCAGCACCTACGCGACAATCGTGGAGACGATCCAAGGACGCGGGTACGTGCGTCTGGCGGAGCGCCGTTTCGCGCCGCAAGAGATCGGTTACGTCGTGACCGACATGCTGGCCGAGCACTTTCCGGAGATCGTCAACGAGAATTTCACCTCGGAGATGGAACGCCGCCTCGATCGGGTCGAAGAGGCGCATGACGACTGGGTTTCGCTGCTGCGCGCCTTCTATGGACCGTTCGCGCTCGAGCTTGAGCGCGCCGAAGTGCATTTCCCGAAGATCGAACTCGTGGAAGATGAGACCGACGAGATCTGCCCGACCTGTGCCAAGCCGATGAAGATCAAAACCGGACGGTTCGGGAAATTCTTGGCCTGTTCGGGCTATCCCGAATGCAAGACCACCAAGCCCATCGTGAAAGACTCCGGCGTCATGTGTCCGCGCGGCGACGGCGGGCGCATGCTGGAGCGGCGCAGCCGCCGCGGACGGATCTTCTATGGCTGCGAGCGCTACCCGGCGTGCGACTTCGTCGCCTGGGATGCGCCGATTGTCGGCTCCGCGTGCGCCGAGTGCGGCGCGTTCTTGGTGCGCAAACAAGGCCGCAACGAGGGCAAGATCCTCTGCAGCGTCGACGGCACGCACGGGCACGGATACGAGGGACCGCCGGTCGCCGCGCCCACGGTCATACCCCATCCGGCGGCCCACGACGAGGAGCATACGGAGTCCGAAGAGCAAAAGCGTTCGGCGTGACTCCTGACGTGATCGTGGTCGGCGGCGGGCTGGCGGGTTGCGAGGCCGCCTGGCAGGCGGCGCGCAGCGGGGCGCGCGTGACGCTTTTCGAGATGCGTCCGGACGTGCAGACCGGCGCGCACAAGACCGACCGTCTGGCCGAGCTCGTCTGCAGCAACAGCCTGCGCGCGCTCGCGCTTGAGAATGCGGTCGGACTGCTCAAGGAAGAACTCAGACGTCTTGGATCCCTCGTCATCGAGGCTGCCTTCAGCGCCGCCGTGCCCGCAGGCGGCGCGCTCGCCGTGGACCGCGATCTGTTCTCCGCCTTCGTGGAGCGGCGGCTGGTAGAACACGAGCGCATCTGCGTGGTGCGTGAGGAAGTGCGCACGCTTGATCCCTCGCGCATTTGCGTGGTCGCGTGTGGGCCGCTCGGCTCCCAACGCGTGAGCGACGCATTGGCCCAGCTGTGCGGTCAGCCGCACCTGCATTACTACGACGCGGCATCGCCGATCGTGACGGCCGAGTCGATCGACCGCAGCGAGCTCTTCGAAGGGTCCCGCTATGGAAAAGGCGGCCCGGACTACTTGAACATCCCGCTCTCACAAGCGCAGTACGAGCAACTGGTCGATGATCTCGTGCACGGCGAGACCCACGAGCCGCACGGTTTTGAACAAGATCAAGCCAGCGGCAAGGTGCCGTTCTTCGAAGGCTGCCTGCCAGTCGAGGAGATGGCCCGCCGCGGCCAGCAGACGCTGCGTTTCGGGCCGCTGAAGCCGGTCGGTCTCGGCCCGCGCGATGCCGCGTCGCGGCCGTACGCAGTCGTGCAGCTGCGGCGCGAGAACAGCGCCGGCACCGCGTACAACATGGTCGGCTTCCAGACGCGCTTGACGTGGCCGGCGCAAAAAACCGCGTTCGGCAAGCTGCCCGGCTTGGCAAACGCGGAGTGGATCCGGCTAGGCGTGATGCACCGTAACACCTTTGTCGACGCGCCACGCGTGCTCGCCCCGGGCCTGTCGCTGCGTGCATACCCGAACATCTTCTTGGCGGGTCAGGTGAGCGGTTGCGAAGGCTACGTCGAGGCGGCCGCGACCGGTTTCATCGCCGGCGTCAATGCTGCCCGACGGTCCGCACAGGCGCAGCCGTTTCTGCCCCCGCCGATCACGGCGCTCGGCGGGCTGCTCGGCTACCTTCAAGATACGACGAGCAAAGATTTCCAGCCGCAGAACGTTTCGTTCGCGTACATGACGCCGCTGCCGGAGCGCGTACGTGACAAGCGCGTCCGCCGCCAGCAGCTCGCGCAACGCTCGCTGCGCTATATCGATGAACTGGGCGCCCAGGCGCCGGCGCTGGTGCACGCGTCATGATCCGCTCGACGACGATCTGTGCCGTACGGCGCGATGGGCACCTCGCGATCGCGGGCGACGGGCAGGTGACGTTCGATAAGACCGTCATGAAGCACAAAGCCCGTAAAGTGCGCCGCATCGGGGATGGAAAAGTGCTGGCTGGTTTCGCCGGCTCTGCGGCGGACGGCATCACGCTGCTCGACAAGTTCGAGAACAAACTCTCGGAGTTCCGCGGCAATCTCACGCGCGCCGCGGTCGAGCTCGCCAAAGACTGGCGCACCGATCGCTATCTGCGCCGTTTGGAGGCGCTGCTCATCGTGGGCGACACCGAGCATCTCTTCGTGCTGTCGGGCACGGGCGACGTGGTGGAACCGGACGATGACGTCGCCGCCATCGGCAGCGGCGGTCCGTATGCGCAAGCCGCCGCGCAGGCGCTGTTGCGCAACACGAAGATGTCGGCCGAGCAGATCGCGCGCGAGGCGCTGCTCATCGCGGCCAACATCTGCATCTACACCAATGCGGACGTGGCGGTCGAGTCGATCTAGGCCGAGCGGCGGCGCATGGCGCTCGATCGCCTTTGACGAGCGCATTGAACACCGAGCGCGACGCGCACCTGCGTGCCACGCAGGTCAGGCTCGGGCGGGGGCACGTTAAGCGGTCGCGACCCCGCTCGCGAGTTTTTGGACTGAATCTTTCGCGTCGCCGAACAGCATCATCGTCTTCGGGTTCTCGTACAACGGATTGTCGATGCCTGCGAATCCGGGGTTCATGCTGCGTTTGAGCACGATGACGTTCGCCGACTTGTCCACGTCCAAGATGGGCATGCCGTAGATGGGGCTGTTCTGGACGTTACGAGCAGCGGGATTCGTCACGTCGTTGGCGCCGATGACGAGCGCGACGTCGGTGTGTTCGAACTCGGGGTTGACCTGATCCATCTCGTAGAGTTGGGAATAGGGCACGTTCGCCTCGGCCAGCAGCACGTTCATATGGCCGGGCATGCG
>JALYZS010000037.1 GCA_030948745.1 Vulcanimicrobiota bacterium
GACGGAGGCGATGCGCGCAGCGATCGGCCGATAAAGGATGCATCAGGCGGCACGATTGGCATGATGCGGCGTCTCGCGCACATCGACGGCCTCAGGGCGATCGCGGTGCTCGGCGTCGTCATGCATCACATCGCCAAATACGATCACCACCTCGCCACGAGTCCGTGGCGGCACGCGCTGCGCGAGGGAGCGCACGGCGTCGACCTGTTCTTCGTGATCTCTGGGTTTTGCCTATCCTATCCGTTGATCGTCCGCATGCATGGCGCAGGCGATGCGACATTGCGGGTCGCACACTACTTCGCGCGGCGGCTCGTGCGCATCGTGCCGCCCTACTACGCGGCCGTCGCGGCGTTGCTACTGCTGTTCGCAGTCGCCGGCCGCGTTTGGCAATGGCAGCCCGCGCCCGGCTTTCGCTCGGACGCTTACCGCTCTTGCTGGCAGCGCTTGCGTTCGCGATCGCCGTGGCGGCTGAGCCCCGTTGGAGCGCGGAATTTTTCCGGCAGAACCAGCTGACCTGGCAGATCGCCGCCTTCGCCGTCGTCGTGGCGGCCGGTTCGACGCGGCTGATGCACGCGCCGCTATCCAGCCCGCCACTCGTCGCGATCGGTCTCGCCTCGTATAGCATCTACTTCGTGCATGAGCCGTTGATCGGCTTGCTGGCGCACAACACCAGCCTCGCACCTCTGCCCATCGCCGCGATCGCGATCGGCTGCGGTTTCGTCTTCTGGGTCTTCGCCGAGCGCCCGTTCGTGAACACCCGGCTGCAGGCGGCGCTGGTCGGACGCCTCGAGCCAGTCCTCAGGCGGCTCGTCCGTTTTGGGGGTGTTCCCCGACGAACTCGTCCTGCGCTCGGGTCACCTGCGTCCGGAGGGCACGGTCGTCCTTGCCGGCCTTCCAGCCGCAGAGGCGCCCGAGACCCTGGGTGTGAGGTGAGTCATCGTGCGGGCGCGCGAAACCTCATATAAGGTAGCGGGCAATCGAGCAGCAGGGTGGCGCAGGACGAGCCCAAGAAAACGGGCGTCCAGCCGGTCAGAAGATGGGCCGCCGTACGCGGCCTTTCTAGGCTATAGGCCTCCTCGGCACTTGCCGATAGGTATTAGTGAGTCCGCTGCGAGTCGGTCTGGGGACAGGCTCGCCGTGTAGCCCGGCTCGCTCTTGTCCCATACTACGAATCGAGAAAATATTAATGGCAGCAAACGTTAGCGACCTACTCGGTTTGCGCATGGACGAGTTGATGCGCGTGACGATCGAACGCGGCGCATCCGACCTGCACATGAGCGTGGGCCTGCCGCCGATGTTGCGCATCGATGGACGCCTGACGCCGACGGAGTTCCCCAAGCTTGCGCCCGACGACACCAAGCGCCTCATCTACAGCATTCTCACCGACGTGCAGAAAGAGAAGTTCGAAAAAAATCTCGAGCTCGACTTCTCGCACGGTCTCAAAGGCTTTGGCCGTTTTCGTATCAACGCGTTTCGTCAACGCGGCGTCATCGGCGCCGTGTTCCGAGCCATTCCGTCGTCCGTGCCGGCGCTCGGCAGCCTGAACCTGCCGCCCGTCATGGCGGACCTGACCATGCGCCCGCACGGCTTGGTGCTCGTCACCGGTCCCACAGGCTCCGGCAAGTCGACCGCCCTGGCCTCCATGATCGATGTTATCAACGCGACCATGGCGCGGCACATCCTGTCGATGGAAGACCCGGTCGAGTATCTGCATTTCCACAAGATGTCGATCGTCAACCAGCGTGAGATCGGCCACGATTCGTACAGCTTTGCCAACGCGTTGCGCGCCGCGTTGCGCGAGGATCCGGATGTCGTGCTCGTCGGCGAGATGCGCGACATGGACACGATCGCCACGACGCTCACGATCGCGGAAACCGGCCACTTGGTCTTCGCCACGCTGCACACCTCGGATGCGGCGCAGACGATCGACCGTATCATCGACGTCTTTCCCGCGCACCAGCAACAACAGATCCGGGTGCAATTAGGATCGGTCATCGAGGCGATCGTGTGCCTGCGGCTGCTGCCGCACGCATCCGGCGTCGGACGCGTGCCCGCGGCCGAAGTCATGATCGCGACGCCGGCCATCCGCAACTTGATCCGTGAGAACAAGACGCATCAGATCCACAACTCCATCGTGACCAGCCGCGGCATGCACATGCAGACCTTCGACATGTCGTTACGCGACCTGGTACGCAAGCACATGATCACGGAAGACGAAGCGCTCGCCGCGTCGACGCATCCTGAAGAACTACGTAAGCTCATCGAAGGCGGATAAGGGGGACTATCGCCATGCAGATGTCACTACTTTGGTTGCTCATACTACTCGTGATCCTAATCGTGGGCGAAAACACGAAGCTCTAGCCGTGCCCCCCTCGCGAGGGGAAGATTGAGGAAAGCATCGATGCCCAGTTTTGCGTATCAAGCCAAGGACGCCAGCGGTAAATCCGTCAACGGCGTCATCGAAGCGGAGAATGAACGCGTCCTACGCGCGAAGCTCCGTGAAATGAACTATTACGTCACCGGCATCACCCAGAAGCAGACCAGCGGCCTGAACGCTGATCTGTCTTCGGTGTTCGGCGGCGTCATGGGCAAGATCAAAGGCGTCGGCGAGCAAGCCCTGGTGGTCTTCGCGCGGCAGTTCGCCACCATGATCAACGCCGGCTTGGCGATGGTCCGCTGCCTCGACGTCTTGGGCATCCAGACCGAGGATGCGCAGCTCAAACCGGTCATCGTGCAGGTCCGGCGCGAGGTCGAAGGCGGCTCGACGCTGGCCAATGCGCTCGGGAAATTCCCGAAAGTGTTCTCGCCGCTGTTCGTCAACATGGTGCGCGCAGGCGAGCTCGGCGGTATCTTGGACGAAGTGCTCAACCGCCTCGCGGGCTTCTTGGAAAAAGATTTCAACCTCAAGAAGAAGGTCAAGTCGGCGATGACCTATCCCATGGTCATTTTGGTCA
>JALYZS010000045.1 GCA_030948745.1 Vulcanimicrobiota bacterium
GCCTTGGCGACCGCATTCGGTGCCGCGTCGCGTAACGCGATTACCCACGCGACTGCCACCGCGCCGGCGCTCGACAGGCGCCAGGTATCGGTGCCTTTTTTTTCGATCGCACCCCGGCTCACGACGACCCGGCTCGGGACTTTCGGCGAGACCGTCTCACACACGCCGCACGACGCACCGCGGCCGCAGATCCCCGCCGCATCGGCCAAGGCGAGGGCCGCAGCGCCATGGTCGTGGGGATCGCGTTCGCCGTCGGCGACGGTCAGCTTGATGGCGCCGTAGCCCATCCCTTGTAATTCGCGCAGCGCGATTTCGGCGGCGAGGGTTTTGCCCACGCCCGAGTGCGGTCCGCCGACGATGACGATTTCCATCGCTATGGCCGCCACCGCTCGGGTACGATGTTTGCCGCGCGGTCAGCCTCGAGAAAATCGTCCGGGATTTCCAAACGGCCCACGGCTTTTGGAAACGCTCCGTCTTGGTTGCGGTGCCAGAAATTGGTCCCAAGCACAACGAAGTATTCGAAATTTTCCCATATGGCTGGTCCAAAGAGCCGCCGACGCATGGCGACGATCGGCAGCATCCGCTGCCAGGTCTGGACCGCGACCCCTCCCCACAAGTCGCATGCGATGGTCTTCTCGATGATACCGTATTTGACAAAACAACCAAGCGTCTCGAACACATTACCGACATAGCCTATAACCGCTGCATGTTCCGGCTCGAGCACGTCCCGCATGAGCCGTTGGCGAAACTGGAGATCGCCGATGTTGGATGAGATCTCCCGGATGCGCTCGCGAGCGTTGACAAACCTATCGGACTCGATCGTTTCGCGCATCTCGGTGAGTGCCGCGATTTGATTTCCGCCACGCATGTGGCGCAACTGGATGACAGCGGTGATCACCGTCGCAGCGATGACCACAAGCGTCCCGATCGAGCCGATCGCTGTCAACCATTCAGCGGACATAAACCCTCCGCCGACCGGATTGGCTGCGCTCGCACCGGCTACCCCTCGACGCGTTGCGCCGGCGCGACGAGAGGACTTTAGGGGGCGCGCTGACTATGTGAAGCGGCAGAGACGCCGCGATACGATCGCGCGTCTGTATCGACGTTCTACTTTGAAAACCACCGAGGAGGTACCATGCGAAAAACTTTGCTGGCGATAGGGCTTGCCATTGTTTGTACGACTAGTCTTATCAGTATTTCGAGCGCCGCAATGGGTCCGACCATCGTGAAACCGGATGACCTCAAGTGGTCGGCGATGGAAGGTATGCCTGGCGCGCAGATGGCGGTCGTCTACGGCAATCCAGCAGCAGCCGGAACGTACACCCTCCGGCTCAAGCTCGCTCCCGGAACCAAGTTCCCGGCCCACTGGCATCCTTCGGCCGAACGGGTCACAATCCTGAGCGGCACGTTCCTCGTGGGTGTGGGAGACAAGATGGATGTGTCGCATATGCAGGCGCTGCCAGCCGGCTCGTTCGTTTATTTGCCGGCGGGATTCCATCACTACGCCATGGCGAAGACCGCGGTCGTCTTGCAATCGACCGGCATGGGTCCGTTTAAGATGAACGTGGTCAAATAAGCGACGGGAATCAAAAAAGGGAGACGGTCGCATGACCGTCTCCCCCTTCATTCAGCGATCGTCAGTTCGTCTTGGGCGCGGCCGCCAACACCTCAGGACTGACAGCGGACGCGAAGCGCTCAAAATTATCGCGGAACTTCGCGGCGAGTTCGCGTGCTTTAGCGTCGTAGGCGATCGGATCGGACCACGTGCCGCGCGCGTCGAGCACTTCTTTAGGGACGCCGGGCACTTCGTTCGGGACGGCCACGTTGAAGATGAGGTCGGGCGTGCAAGGGGCCTTGTCGAGTGCCCCGCTGAGCGCAGCGTTCACCATCGCTCTGGTATAGGGCAGTTTCATGCGCTTGCCCACGCCATAGGGGCCGCCGCTCCAGCCGGTGTTCACAAGCCAGCACTTGACCTCGTGCCGCGCGATGCGTTCGCCCAACTGCTTTGCGTATTCTGTCGGCGCATGCACCATGAACGGCGCGCCGAAGCAGTGCGAGAACGTCGTCTGGGGTTCGGCCACGCCTTTTTCTGTGCCGGCGACCTTAGCGGTGTACCCGGACAGGAAATGATACATCGCTTGCGCGGGCGTCATCTTGGCGATCGGCGGCAGCACGCCGAACGCATCCGCGGTCAGCATCACGATATTGCGCGGATGGCCCGCGTAGCCCGACGGGACGGTGTTCGGCACCGAGCTCAGCGGATACGCGGCGCGCGTGTTCTCGGTGAGCGAGGCATCGTTGAGGTCGAGCTCGCGGGTATCGGGGTCGATGACGACGTTTTCAAGCACCGTGCCGAAGGTCCGCGTCGTGGGGAAGATCTGCGGCTCGAGCTCAGCCGAGAGGTTGATGGCCTTCGCGTAGCAGCCGCCTTCGAAGTTGAAGACGCCGCGATCGCTCCAGCCGTGCTCGTCGTCGCCGATGAGCGCGCGCTGCGCATCGGCGGACAGCGTCGTCTTGCCCGTGCCGGAGAGGCCGAAGAAGATCGCGACATCGCCAGCCTGCCCGACGTTGGCCGAGCAATGCATCGGCATGACGCCGCGTAGCGGCAACAGGTGGTTCATGATCGTGAACACCGACTTCTTGATCTCGCCGGCGTAGGTCGTGCCGCCGATGAGCACGAGCTTGCGTCCGAAGTCGATGATGATGAACGTCTCCGAGCGCGTGCCGTCGCGTTCGGGCGAACCCAAGAAACTGCACGCGTCGACCACGGCGAACTCCGGCGCAAAGTCCCGCAGTGCCGCTCGCGGCGCCGGGATGAAGAGATTACGCGCGAACAAGTTGTGCCAGGCAAGCTCGGTGACGACGCGGATGGGGATGCGATATTGCGGGTCCGCACCTGCGTAGGCGTCGAGGACGTAGACTTCTTTTTCGCGCAGATGCTCGTCGACCCGGGCGAGCAGCGCGGTGAACCTATCGGCGTCGAAAGGCGTGTTGGTCTTGCCCCAATCGATGGAGCGCTCACTGCTCGGTTCGCGCACGAAGAATTTGTCGTTGGGCGAGCGGCCGGTGTGCTTACCGGTGCGCACCACAAGCGGGCCGCGGATGGCCGCCATGCCCTCGCCGCGACGGATCGCCTCCTCGAAAAGGCTGGCCGTGCTGAGATTGCGCGAAGCCTTCCGGACCGGTCCGAAGCCGAATCGTTCGATGCCGGCTGTTTCACCCGCGAGCAGAGCCATTGACGCGAACACTCCTTGGTTTAGTCTTTGCCTGGATTTGACGGCTTACAAACGCCTTTTGCGCCTTCCTGCGCCCACGCTGAGGCGAGCGCACGGCTGCGCTGCGAGAAATACCGCACAATGGCTGCAATAGCATGGGTCATCGGGACAAAAGTCATCCACAGATCGACACGTGTTGTTCGCATGCCACTCACAGCCCGTGCACACGGATGTCCACAAGGTCGGCCTTCGACAAGCCGGAATAATCGACTCAAAGCGCTGGCTGCTCACGAGGAACATGGCGACCGGTTTCGTTCATCTGCATACCCACAGCGAATACTCGCTGTTGGACGGCGCATGCCGCACCAAGGAGCTCGCTTCAACGGCGGCCCACTTCGGCATGCCGGCGGTGGCGCTCACCGATCACGGCGTGCTCTACGGCGCCATGGAGTTCTTCTTCGAAGCCAAAGCCAAAGGCGTCAAACCGATCATCGGCTGCGAGATGTACGTGGCGCCGCGCGGCCACCGCGACCGCAGCGGCCGCGACGAGCATCATCTCACCGTACTGGCCGCGGACAAAGCCGGTTATCGTAACCTGCTCAAACTCGTGTCGATCGGCTTTCTCGACGGCTACTACTACAAGCCGCGCGTCGACCTGGATCTGTTGGCCAAGCATCACGAAGGTCTCATCGTCTTGTCGGGCTGTCTGGGCGGCGGCCTCGCGCAGCACTTGCTGCACGGCGAAGAAGCGGCCGCGCGGCAGCTCGTGCGCGATTACCAAGCGGTCTTCGGGGAGCGCTATTTCGTGGAGGTCCACCACCACTACCATCCTTTAGAAGACCGCATCCGGCCGCAGCTGTTCGCGATCGCCAACGAGCACGGCGTGCGCGCCGTCGCGAGCAATGATTTCCACTACCTGCAGCGCGACGACGCCCCCGCGCACGACGTGCTGTTGTGCATCGGCACCGGCAAGATGGTCTCGGACAGCGAGCGTCTGCGTTTCGAAGGCGACAATTTCTATTTCAAGTCAGCCGAAGAGATGCGCCAGCTGTTCGCCGACGCACCGGAGGCCTGCGACGCCACGCTGGCGATCGCGGACATGGTGGACTTCGACCTCGAGTCGACGTCGTTCGCGATCCCGGCCTTCCCGGTGCCTGCGGGGGAGGATGACAAGAGCTATCTGCGCCGGCTTTGCGAGGCCGGCTTGCGCGAGCGTTATGGAGAGCCGACCGCGCAGCAGCACGAACGCCTGGACGACGAGCTCACCATCATCAACCGCATGGGGTATGCGTCGTACTTCCTGATCGTCTGGGATTTCATCCGCTACGCGCGCGAGAACGGCATTCCGGTCGGTCCCGGCCGCGGCTCTGCGGCGGGCAGCATCGTCGCCTACGCGCTGCACATCTCCGACGTCGACCCGCTGCGCTACAATCTTTTCTTCGAGCGCTTTCTCAATCCCGAACGCATCTCGATGCCCGACATCGACACCGATTTCTGTTACGAGCGGCGCAACGAAGTCATCGCGTATGTGACGAACAAGTATGGCGCGGACCGGGTCGCGCAAATCGTCACGTTCGGCACGATGGCGGCACGTGCTGCCATTCGTGACGTCGGCCGGGTGACGGGCGTGCCGTTGCCGGATGTCGACCGCCTGGCGAAGCTCATCCCCAACATCCCGACCAATCCGATGTCGATCCAGCAAGCCATCGAGGCGGTGCCCGAGCTGAAGCTGCTCTACCAGCGCGACCACCAGGCGCGCACGCTGCTCGACACGGCCAAACGTGTCGAAGGGCTCGCGCGGCATGCGTCGACGCACGCCGCAGGCGTCGTCATCGCGCCGGGGCCAATCACCGACTACGCACCGCTCGTGAAATTGGGCGACAACGACGTCAACACGCAATACTCGATGGAGTGGGTCGAGCGCGTCGGGCTTCTCAAGATGGACTTCCTCGGGCTGCGCACGCTCACGGTGCTCGCCGCAGCAGAAGCGGAGATCCGGCGCACCGCCGACGCCCAGTTCCGCGTCGAGCACATCCCGTTGGAGGACGCGGCCACCTACGCGTTATTGTCCGCCGGTCAGACGACGGGCGTCTTCCAGCTCGAAAGCGCCGGCATGCGCCGCTACATCGCCGAACTGCGGCCCAGCCGCATCGAGGACGTCATCGCCATGGTCGCGCTCTACCGGCCGGGCCCCATGGACTGGATCAATGACTTCATCGCCGGCAAGCACGGGCGGCGCGCCATCACCTACCTGCACCCGAAGCTCGAGCCCATCTTGGCAGAGACGTACGGCATCGCGGTCTATCAAGAGCAGGTGATGCAGATGTGCCGCGATCTGGCGGGCTACTCGGTCGGCCAGGCCGACGCCATGCGCAAGGTCATCGGCAAGAAGATCAAAGAGAAGATCCCGGCCGAGAGCGAGCGTTTCGTGAAGGGCTGCGTCGCACACGGCAT
>JALYZS010000058.1 GCA_030948745.1 Vulcanimicrobiota bacterium
GCCTCGGACTCGGAAGGCGCGACCGTTGCTGCGAAGCCATGCGGCCATACCGAGCGCAACAGCATGGCTTCGAACTGTTTGCACGCGTCGCGCAATGCCGGCGTGACCATCAGTTGCGTTCCAAGTTGTTGGCCAGCCGCAACATCTCGTCGGCAGCTTGGACCGCTTTGGCGTTCGCCTCATAGGCTCGCTGGGCGGCGAGCACAGCCATCATCGCCGCGACCACGCTGATATTCGCGCGTTCAAGCCAACGCTGCTTGATCGCACCGAAGCCGGCGCCAGGGGAGCCGAAATGCGGGGCGCCCGAACGCCCGCTCGCGTAGAACAGCCCGTCGTCCGCCAACCGCAGACCCGCCGGGTTCCCAAAGCTCGCCAAACGGATGCTGCCTGCGGGGAACTCGCCCGCTCGCCCCGCGATGCGGGCCCGAACGTATCCATGCTCGTCGACGGCGAATGCGGTCGTGCCGGCCGGCAGACGAACCCCTTCGAGCACGGCCGCGTTGCGCAGCCGCAGCCGGCCATTCGCGTCGGGTGTGAAATCGCCGGCTCGCGTGAATGCCCGGTCGCCGTGCATGGTGCGAACCGCGAAGAAGCCGGCGCCGTCGATGGCGAAATCGTTGGGGTTGTCGGTGAAGTCAAGACGGCCTTGCGCGAACGTGCGCTCTGTTGTCGCGCGAGGTGCCAACAGGCGTCCGTCGGCGCCGATAAATGTGGCGAAGTCCGCCCGGCTCGCGCGAAACCCGGCCACATCGACGTTGGCCAAGTTCGCGCTGATGACGTCGAGCACGGTTTGCTGGGTCGCCATGCCGGCGGCGGCGACGCTGAGCGTGCGGTTCATGGGCGCCCCCGCCCGACCTCGGTCGCAGCGCGCTTGAGCGTCTCGTCCAGGCGCTGCACCGTTTTCTGATTGGCCTCGAACGCGCGCTGCGTGGCGATCAATGCGCTCATCTCTGCGATCGCATCGACGCCCGCGTCTTCGAGATAGCGCTGCTGCACGCGCGCGCTCCCCCTGACGATCGGTTGCCCGGCCTCGGGGACGGCGTAGCCCGAAGGATCGGTCGTGACGTCTCCCAGCGTTACGATGCGCAGCCGGTCGAGCGCGCGCCCGCTGCTCGCCACACGCCCATTCGGGTCGACGGTGGCGCCCGCCGGAAAGCGCACTGGCCCAAGCGACCCCAACAGCCGGTTGCCATGGGCATCGCAGAGAAAACCTGCGGCGTCGCGCGTCAGATGACCGTCGCGTGTGTAGCGCACGCCCTCGGGTGCAGCGACGGCGAAATAACCCGGCCCGACAAGCGCGAAATCGGTCTCCACATCGGTGCGACGCAATGCGCCCTCATCGTCGCTGCGGCTGATCGATGTGTGCAACTCGTCGCCGAATTGCGCGCCCGCCGCGCGCTCGGCGTGATAACCGGGAGTGGAAACATTTGCGAGGTTCTGGGTGATGACGGCCAAGCGTTCGGCTTGCAGCCGCATGCCCGCGGCGGCCGTGGCGAGCGAGTCAGGAGCGTCCATACGAAAGCCTCCAATCGAGCGTGGAGGCTACGGTAGACGGGCGGTTTGGCCGGCTAGGCTACTGGATTGTTGCCGGGATATGAACGCAGCACGCTGCCACCGGTCATGAGCGCCGGTTTCGGCAGGTCGAGCAGGCTGCAAATGGCAGGCGCGACATCGGCCAGCTTGCCGCCGCCGGCGAGCTCGAGCTGCGGAGGGTTGCTCACCGCGATGAAAGGCACCGGATTGCAGGTGTGCGCGGTCAGCTCCGTGCCGCTCGCGAGGTCGATTTTCTCCTCAGCATTGCCATGATCGGCGGTGACGAGCAGCAGCGCATCCGCTTCAAGCACCGCTGGGACGAGCAGTCCCAAACATTCATCCACCACTTCGAGCGCACTGATGATCGCCGGCCATTTCCCGCTGTGGCCGACCATGTCCGGGTTCGCGTAGTTCATGACGATGAGGGAGAAACGTTTCGACCGTATCGCGGCGAGCGCGTGCTCGGTGATCTCCCGCGCACGCATCTCGGGCAGCTTATCGTAGGTCCCGACATCGCGCGCGGAGGGCACGAGGATGCGCTCCTCCCCCTCGAACGGTTCCTCGCGCCCTCCGGAGAAGAAGTAGGTGACGTGCGCATACTTTTCGGTCTCCGCCAAGCGCAGCTGCGCCAAGCCGGCTTCGGCGACCACTTCGCCGAGCGTCCAGCGTTCGAAGATCTTGCCGTACATCACCGGGTTGGTGAACGTCGCGTCATACAGCGTCATGATCGCGAAGACAAAATCCGCGAAGCGCTTCACCGGAAACTCGTTGAAGGTCGGGTCGGACAGCGCGCGCGTCAGTTGCCGTGCGCGATCGGGGCGGAAGTTGAAGCACAGGCACGCATCGCCGTCTTTGATGATGGGCTGCGCCGGACCGAGGAGGACCGGCAGCACGAATTCATCGGTTTCGCCGCGCGCGTACGCAGCCGCCAATGCCGCGTCGATCGTCGCGGCGCTATCGGCTTTGCCATGCACGAGCGCATCGTAGCAGATGCGCGTGCGTTCCCAACGCCGGTCGCGGTCCATTGCGTAGAAGCGGCCGCACAGCATGGAGATCTGAGCGTCATGCGCGCTTGCACAGCGGCCTTCGATCTCGTGCAGGTACCTGCCGGCGCTTTGCGGCGGTGTGTCGCGGCCATCGAGAAAAGCGGCGATGCGCGTCGGCACCTTCGCGGCGCTGGCCGCGTCCACGAGCGCATACAGGTGCTTGAGCGACGAGTGCACGCCGCCGGCCGATGCGAGCCCGAGCACGTGGAACGTGCCGCCCGTCCGGCGCACGTGCGCCAGACATTCCTGGAGCACGGGGTTGGTGGCGAAACTGCCCTCGTCGATGGCATGGTCGATACGGGTGACGCTTTGCAGCACCACCCGGCCGGCACCCAAATTGAGATGGCCGACCTCGCTGTTGCCCTGTTGACCCTTGGGCAGGCCGACGGCCGCTTCCGCGGCGCCGAGCACGATGTGGGGATAGGTGGTCAGCAGCCGGCGGTAGTTCGGCAGCGCAGCCGCGGCGATGGCGTTGCCGCGGGTCTCGTCGGAACAGCCGAATCCGTCGAGCACGCACAGCACGACGTTACGCGGTGCCTCAGCGGGCATCGCGCACCTGGACGCCGGCGCCGATGAGACGCGCGAATTTCGCCGGATCCAGACTCGCGCTGCCGATCAGTCCGCCGTCGATGTTGGGCTGCGCGCAAAAAGCCGCGACATTGTCGGCGTTCATCGAACCGCCGTACAGCACGCGCGCCTCGTCTAAGCCTCCGGCCGCGCCGCGGATGATGTCGATGGTCGCATTTGCCGAGGCTGGGTCGTCAGCCAAGCC
>JALYZS010000060.1 GCA_030948745.1 Vulcanimicrobiota bacterium
CCCTACCATCGGTTGGAGCGGCAGCGTCGTGACGGGCGTCGTGCTCGTCGATCCGGTGAGCGGCGACATGACCCACTACGCGCGCCAAGACTTCTCACGCCTGCCCTCATGGGTGAAGCGCGTCTACCCACCCGACCTGGTCTGGCAATACAACGAATGGTTCGGGTTGTATGCGCACGGCTGGTTCAACGCGCAATTCGCGCAACGCGACGTGCACATCCCGGCGCGCCAGGAAGTGTTCGGCGTGACCAATCCGGCGGGTGAATTCGTGTGGTTCGCGGACCACACGTCGCCGTCGCAGAGCGATCGCTCGATGACCGGCTACACGTATACCGATACGGTGACCGGCGCGATGACGTATTACAGCGGCTTCAACGGCTACTTCAACTCTGCAGCCGCTGAGAGCTCGACGCACCAGTTCCCCACCGTGCGGCAGGCGCAGCTCGTGGCCACGCAACCGGTGCTCTACAATCTCTACGGCCATCCGACTTGGATCGTGCCGGCGGTCGCCGCCAACGGCAAATATCAGACCCTCGGGCTCGTACTGGCCGACGGCGGCCACACGGTGGTCGGGGCGGTCAACGCGGCGAATCCGGAGCTCGACGCGCTCGCCCAATTGCAAAGCTTCTTGGGCGGCGCAGCCGCGAGTGCTCCCGGGGCAACTTCCAGCCGCCGTATCGGGATTGTCGAGCGCGTCGCCTTGCTGGGCGACGCTGTGTACCTGACCCTGCGCGGCAACCCCACCATCTTCAAAATCGAGCCTGCGGGCCCGCGCGATGCGTTGACGCGTGCGGGGGATCGCGTCGAACTCAGGTTAGGCAGCGACGCCACCCGGGTCGTGCAGTTCGTCGACCGCTCGCTCTAACTCACTCGTCGTGTTCCGGCACGACCGCAGGCTCGTCGATGCGGTCGCACAGCTCGCGGAAGTTGCAGGTCTTGCACAACGCGCGGTTCTCGGTCATCGGGAAGCGGCCGATGTCAGCCGCGAGATTGGCGCTGACATCGGTCAGGCGGGCCTGCACGTCGGCGACGTAGGTCTCGATCTCGCGCTTGGCCTCTTCGACGCCCTCGGCGATGTTGTTGATGATCTCATGCCGCTGCGCGGCGACGTAGATGAGGTGGGCGGTCATACGCTCGAGCGGCTGGCCGAATTTCTCTTGCACGAACAGCCCGTACACCGCTAGCTGCGCGAGGTTGGTCTTGAACGTCTTGCCCGTCTTCCAGTCGATGATGTGGTAACCGCCCTGCGGATCCTCGACGACCAGATCGGGTGACGCATAGAGCACCATGCCGTTGAAGGCGATGCGTTTGTGGTCGATGGAGCGCGGATCGATGAAACGCAGCTGCTTGGTGGAGACGGCGAAGGTGCGCCGCCCGAACGGGCTGGCAGCAAGCCCGTCGACGCACTGCTGCAGCCAGGACACGGCATCCGCTTGTTGCGCCTCGCTGACGCCGGACTGATAGTAGTCCTCGAAGAGGATCGCATAGTTCTTGACGTCGCCGTGCTTGGCCCAATCCGCGTTACGCGATTCGCGCAGACGCTTGAGCAGCCGCCGTTCCATGTCGGCTTTCAGCTGCGCGACCGGCACGACGGTGGCGCGATCGGACCGGCGGCGCAAGATCTCGGCGAGCTCCTCATGGAACGTCTCACCGACGAGCATGGAAAGGCTTTTGAGGTTCTACAACCGGTAGGCGCGCGCGCAGTCATGCGCCGCATCGTCGCGCCATCCGTTCCAAGACCCGTAGTACTGCCAATACAGCTTGCGCGGGCACTGATAGAAGACCCGGTGGCGCGACCACGAGAAGGCGAACTCGTTGACGAGCTCAGCCATGCGGTGCGGCTCCGCTGCGTCCGAAGAACGGTACTTGGATATCGCTGTCGCGGAACGCGTAGTAGCGGCTGCCAGGCTCGCCCCCCAGCGCCGCTGCGACCGGTATGCGCAAGACATCCGCTGCCAATAGCGCGGGGGCCTGTTGCAGTGGCACGAAGCGCGCTTCCACGATCGCTGCATCCCGCGCGTGCGGGGCGGTGGCCAGCTCTCCTTCGCGCATGAAGAAGGTGCAGTTGCGCACGTGCAGCGCGCGCTGTTCATCGATCGACTCGCTCACATAGGCAAGCTCGTCGACGCTTACCGCGAGCGAGGTCTCTTCAGCGAACTCGCGCACGACCGCCTCAGCGATCGTCTCAGCCTCGTTTTGGCGCCCACCGGGTAGCGTCCAGAGCGGCTCCGGTTCGCCCTCGTAGCGGCAATGCACGAGTAGTACGGTATCCCCTCGGATGAGGATGCCGCTGCACAGTTGGAGGGTCCGGAGTGGCGTGACCCGCATCGCATGGAAGTTCGGCGGGCGGGTTGATGTTCCTAAGCGACGGTTTAGCCGTCTTTGTTCTCGCGCGCCGCTGCGTCACCGGGCTCTTGTGCGGGGCGCTTTGCGCCCTCCTCGCCCTCATCCTCACCCATGCCGGGCTCGTCTTCGTAGCCCGGCGCGCGGTGCTGGCTGCGCGGAGCTTTCGGCGCCGGTTCCTCTTCGCGCCCCGGGCGAGGCTCTTCGCGCTCGACCGTCGTGCGGTCACGTTCTTGTTGTGGTGACACGTCATGGCCGCGCATGTCGCTTTCCATGGAGAGATGCTCCTTATAGCTCTAGCGGAAATGTCTGGTGTTCCTATACCCAGCGCCGTACCGGCGTTAACAAGTACCGTGCGGGTTCCGTCGCGTCCGAGCGGTAAGCTATCGGGATGCCCATAGCATCCCGGCCGCGCACGACCGCGCGCGAGCTTGCCATCCTCAACGCCATCGTCGAGGAGCTCAACAGTTCTGCCGACGTCCGCAAGGCGCTAGAACGGACCTTGGTCCAGGTCAGCGATCTGCTCGGCCTGCGAACCGGCTGGGTATGGCTGCTGGACGATGAGACGCAACAATTCTATCTCGCGGCGTCGCGGAATCTGCCGCCCTATCTGCAAGAACCGGTGCGCATGACGGGCAGCTGGTGCACCTGCATCGAGGAATTCCGATCGGGCGCGCTGACTCCCAAGAATATCGACGTCATCGAGTGCAGCCGGCTGCAACCGGCGGTGAAGAAGAAGGCGACCGCGTCGACGCAAGGACTGCGCTATCACGCGAGCATACCGTTGTATGCTCAAGACAAACCCATCGGCATCATGAATCTCACCGGCCCCGCCTGGCGCAAGCTCTCGACCGATGAGCTGCGCATGCTCTCGACGATCGGTTACTACGCCGGCGTCACCGTCGAGCGGGCGCGGCTGGCCGCAGAAGAGACGCGCCTGGCGCGCGCCGAGGAACGCGCTCGCATCGCGCGCGAGATCCACGATACTCTGGCGCAAGGGCTGACGGCGATCGCCTTGCAGGTGGAAAGCGCCCTACAGCACTTCGAGCGCGATCCGCACAAGGCACGCCGCCGGCTGGAACGCGCGCTCGCCGTCTCGCGGGCGAGTTTAGACGAAGCGCGCCGCTCCGTGCTCGGCTTGCGCCCGTCACCGCTGCAAGGCAAAGATCTGCCGCAAGCGTTGGGCGCGCTCGCGCGGGCTTTTACGTCCGAAACCGGCATCCCGGTGGATCTGCGAACGGACGGCGCTCTTCCTTTGGCGGGCGCGGCGGAAGCGGAGCTGTTCCGCATCGCTCAAGAGGCGTTGACGAACGTGCGCAAGCACGCGAAAGCCACCGCAGTGAGCATCACGCTCAGCACCAAAGGCCGTACGGTGAGCCTTGCGATCGTCGACAACGGCCACGGCATGGCCTTGCGCCAGCGCCGCAATGGCGGCCAGGGCATCATCGGCATGCAAGAGCGCGCGCGGCTGGCCGGCGGCAACCTGCGCATCAACGCGCATGCCGGGCGCGGCACCCGGGTGGCTGTCACGGTTCCCGTGTCGCATGCCTGAAACGATCCGCATCGCGCTGGTCGACGATCATCCGGTCGTGCGCGAGGGCGTGGCTGCGATTTTGGAGGACGAAGCCGACTTCGCGGTCGCCGGCGCCTTCGGCAGCGCTGAGGAATTGTTGCAGGCTGTGCCGGCACTCCGCGCCGACGTCGTGCTCATGGACCTCGAATTGCCGCAGATGGATGGCGTCGAAGCGATCGGCCGGCTGCTGCGCATGCAGCCGGCGAGCAAGGTGCTCGTCTTCACGGCCTACGACACGGGCGAGAAGATCTTGGCCGCGCTGCGTGCCGGCGCAAAGGGCTACATGCTCAAGGGTGCGCCGGCGCAAGAGATCGCGCAGGCGATCCGGGCGGTACATGCCGGCGGCTCGCATCTCGAACCGCGCATCGCGGCCCAGATCATGGCGGCGGCTAGCGCACCCCGATCATCGCAATTGAGCGAGCGTGAGCGCGAGGTCCTCAGCTACATCGGCAAGGGTCTGTCGAATAAACAGATCGGGCGCCGCCTGTCCATCACGGAACGCACGGTGAAGTTTCACGTCGCTTCGATCCTGGCCAAGCTCGGCGCCGACAACCGCGCGCAAGCAGTGGCCCTGGCGACGCAACGCCGGCTCATCCCGTGAGGGGCGCGCCATGACGCGGCGGCGCTTGAGGGCCGAGGAGCTGATAGTCGATGGGCTTGCAGCGGCCGGCGTTGGAGTGCTCCGAGGAACATGCGGTCAAGCCGACCACGAGATCCATCTGCGCCCGCAGCACGACGCACTCACCTGGCTGCGACGTCGGCGGCAGGACGTCGACACGACCGTTCGCGCCGACGACCACATGCATGAATGCGTTGAACGTGCTATGCACGTCGTCTTCGCCCAGCCCGAAACGCCGCAGCGCGTTCGCGAGGTTCGTCAGGCAACTGTTGTGGTGTGCCTGGCCACGCAAGATCTCGAACATGCGCTCGCTGCACGGTGTGAGCAGGAAGTCATGCCGGCGCACGTCATCCTGCTCGATGCGCAGCATCACATTGCTCCGGTTGGAATAGAGCGCGGCTCCGCTGCTGAGAAAGACGGACGCGTTATAGTCCAGCGTGCGCCCGGATGAGAACGTTTCGCGCAGGTCATGCAGTCCAAACGCCATCAGATCGGCGACCTGGCCGCCGTGGGGGTCGATGATCTGCAGGGCGTCGCCACGCCGCAACGTGAACGCGCAGCCGCTTTGCGCTTCAAGGCGCAGGGCGCCCGCCGGACTCATGGCGGAGCTCAATCTCGGAACGGACAGCGCCATGCCGGTTCCACCGCACGGCCGGCGTATTGACGCGCTTCGGAAACCTCGCCGAACTCCGCGAGATTCGGATTGAGACTCCCCTGGAGCGCCCTATCGCGTGCGCGCACGATCGTCTTGAAACGATCGTAGATGCCGCGGGCACGCAACACGTCGAACTGTGCCCGCGCGTTGAACGCGATGGCCGGCCAGGCGAAGCGCCGCGCCAAACGCGAGCTGCCGGGATGCATGCCGACCACGAAATACGCCGCGCCGGCGAAGCTGAACGCGAATGTCGGATCTTGTGGATCGGACGATACCGCCGGATCCCAAGCGAAATGTGGCCGGCCCAAGCGCGCCAAGTCCGACAGCTGCTCCCAGAACACGGCTTCAAAGCAGCGCTCATCGCGGAGGTCGATGTCGTCAAAGACCGCGATGAAGCTAGCGTACTCCGTCTGCATGAGCGGCCGCTCCGCGCTGAAGGAGCACAAATCGTGTGCGAGTCCGGCGCTCGCCGCCTCGGATCCCATCGCCTGATACACGCCAAAGCGGTAGGAACGCCGGTTGGCGACGGCCTTGGCGCCCACGCACGGGTAGTCGTCGGCAGCGATGAAACGCTGCAGTGCGGCGTGTGCCAGACGGGCGCGCGCGGACACGTCGCGCCAATCGAGCAGCCGGACGAGCTCCCCGTCGATGCACGCGCTGTAGTTGCTATTGGCAAGGGCAAGCGCCGACGTGAACGGGTTGTGGGATTCGTAGAGCGAGATCGCTTGCGCGATATTCATGCCGGCAACCGGACCCGGGAGGGCTTTACGCTCGCCGCATCGCGAATGGTCCGGCCCGCGTAGCGGACGCCGCCGTGTCGCAGTCGCGCATACAGGGCCAGCCAGGCGCACACGGCTCGCTCGGCAAGCCACAGGGGCGCTGCGAAACTCGCCGCGACCGGGAAATACCGCCGCGCACCGTGTTTGCGCCGCCCTGCTTCAGCCACGGCAATCGCCACAAGCGCGCCCGCGAGAACGATGCGGCCCCGCCCGAGCGCCACCGCGGCACCGATCGCCGGAAGGAGGGCTAGCGCTGCGAGCATGCGCGGCGGGCGCGCGAACTCGTCGTAGGCTTGACGCACTCGCTGCGACCAGAAATGTCGCGTGCTGGGCGGCCTGCGCGGCACAAAACAATCGTCGGCGACCAATTCGCGCCCGCCAGCGGCGACGATGTATCGCACCAGCTCGTAGTTCTCGAACAGCACGTCGGCGTTGTACCCGTCAGCCAAGGCGTGACGGCGCACCCCGAGCGTGCCGGGCCAGTCTCCACCGCTCACACGATTGATGAGACTGCGTGCCTCGTCGAGGACGGTGTGCCACGCCTGGGGGGAGAAATAGTTTTGAGGACGGACCACCGCATAGTCGTCTAACGCCCGGATGACCTCGTCTAAAGACGCGGCATCGTAGCGAATGTCGTCGTCCGCGACGATCAGCTTGTCGTACGCAGCCAGACGCAGCCCGGTCAGGACGCCGCGCCCCTTCCCGTTCAGGCCAGGGATGAGCGGATCCAGCGGGACGTGCGTGGCAAATCCCCCCCAGCGTCGCGCATGCTCGTCAAAGATCGCGCTTGGAGATCCATCCACGATGATGAGCTGCACGCCGCGCAGCGCGCGCAAGTAAGCGGTCAATTCGTCGAGCCCCGCAAGCGAAGCGCTTCTGATCGGCAAGACATAGGCCGCGCGCGCTTGCCTCAACGGCTAGCTCCTCGCGCGAACGCGAATGCCATGCTCGCGTCGTACGCACCCGCGTCGGCGACGACAAGGACATCGCCTGGTTGCGCGTCCGGCGGCAAAGCGATCTCCGCGCGAAGAATGTCGTACTCCAAGCACGTCGAGCCGGCCACCCGGTCTGCGCCTTTCCCAAGCTCGACGACCTCGGCGTCGATCGTGCCGGCTGCAGAGTAAAAGACACGGTGCGCAAACGTGGTGGTTTGCGGCAGATCGGGATAGCCGGCATCGACGATGGCCTCGCGCTCTTGACCGTGGTGCCGGATCTCGAGGATGTGGGTCGCGAGCGCTTCGACCGGGCGCGCGATGCCTTGGCCCGGTTCGATGAAGCAGCGTGACACCTGGGGCAATGAGGCTAGAATCTGTGGCAGCGCCGCCGGCAACTGCTGTTGCAACACTGCGGTCAGTTGGTCGGGCGTCCAACCGCCGCCGCCATCGAAGACCGTGACGGCGATGCCGGAAAGTTCTTGCATCACCGCGGCCGCGGCTGCGACCTCGATCGCGATGTCGGACCAGGCACGCTGACCGTAGTCTTCCGGCCGCACGTGAAAGGACACGCCTAAGGCCTGTCGACCAGCTCTCGCG
>JALYZS010000064.1 GCA_030948745.1 Vulcanimicrobiota bacterium
GTGACGAGATCGCCCGCACGCTTGCTCATCGACACGGCCTCGCCTCCGCGCTTGAAAGTCACGTGCTGCGCGAGCAGCACTTCGAGGCTGCCCGGGAACCCGAAGGCCGCGACCAGCGCTTCGAGCCGTCGGATGTAGCCATGGTGATCGGGGCCCAGGATGTCGAGCAAAAAGCGGCTCCCGCGCTGCAGCTTATCCCAGTGGTAGGCAGCGTCGGCTGCAAGATACGTCGGACGCCCGTCGCTGCGCACGAGCACGCGATCGCGGTCGTCGCCGAAGTGCGTCGAGCGCAGCCACAGCGCGCCATCCTTCTCATACGTGAAGCCGGACGAGCGCAGACGGTCGACCGCTTCGGCGATCGCTCCGGAGGCGTGCAACTGTGATTCAAAGGTCCACTCGTCGAAGTGCACGCGGAAGCGCTCGAGATCATCGCGCTGTCCGGCGACGATCATATCCCGGCCGAATTTGCCAAGGGATGAGCGGCGATCACTCTCCGCCGCGTCTAGCCAGCGCGAGCCGTCGCGATCCACCAAGCGGCGCGCGATCTCGATGAGATAGTCGCCCGCGTAACCATTCTCCGGCATGGGCGTCTGGCGGCCCAGCAACGACGCATAGCGCACGTAGAGCGAATCGGCGAGCAGGTCGATCTGGGCGCCTGCATCGTTGACGTAGGTCTCAGCGACGGCCGTGGCGCCCGCAAACCGAAACATCTCCACCAGCGTCGCGCCAAGTGCACTGGAGCGGCCTTGCACGACGACGAGCGGACCGGTCGGATTTGCGGACACGAATTCCACTAAGATCGGTCCGATCGAGGCCAAGGCTTGCGACCGTCCGTACTCGGCGCCCAGGCGCAGAACGTCGCCGACCACCGCCGACCAAAAATCCGGCCGCATGCGCACGTTCACGAAGCCCGGCTTCACAGCATCGATCTGCATGACATCGGGCAAGCGAGCGACCCCGTCACGCGCGAGCGCTTGCGCGACCTCGAGCGGGTTGCGTTTCCAGGCTTTGCCCGCGGCCAGCGCCACAGGCGTGGCGAAATCACCGTGCGCGGATTCGCGCGTGGGCGTCAAGACGACCTTGGGCAGCGTTTCGGCGGCGTGGCCTTCCGGGGCGACTTTCTCAAGCCGCGCCCGCAGCTCTTCGGCAACGCTCGTCAAGACGTCGTGATAACGCACGCTCATCAGCGCCGCTTTGGCGCGTCGTCGCGACGACCCCTCGTGTTAGGCGCGATGATACGGCTCCCCGCGCTGGATCTTCACCGCGCGATACAACTGCTCTAACACGATGAGCCGCGCCATCTCGTGCAAAAACGTGAGCGGCGACAACGACCACACGAAGTCCGCGCGCGATCGCAGCGCGGCACTCACGCCGCGATCGCCGCCGATGACCAATGCCAGACGCCGCGCACCGGAATGCTGTGCAGCGGCCAACTTGTCCGCCAATGCCGGCGACGTCAGCGACGTGCCCGACGCATCCAGCACCCACAACGGCACGCCGGATGCCACACGCCGCAACATGCGTTCGCCTTCCAGTTCGACGCCCGTTGTGCCGAACTGCACGGGCACCTCGTACACGCTGACCGGCAAGATGCCATGCAACCGTTCCAGATACAGCTGACACCCCTCGCGCAGGTATGGCTGGCGCATCTTGTCGACTGCGATGAGATCAACGTTCATGCGCCTGCTTTCGCCTTGGCGCGGCCGGCCGCCGCCGACGTCACATAAAAACCGCCGGGCTGGCGCTCGACCACTCCGTGGATCTCGAGCAGCGTCAGCTGCGCCAGCGCCTCCCCGATGGCAACGCCGCTTTGACGGCTTATCTCCTCCGCATCCAGCGGCTGCGCGGAGAGCACGCGCAGCACGCGCTCGGCACTGCTCACCTCGGCCGGCGTGGCGCCCACCTGGGCGTGGAGTGGGAGGATCGGCGCACCCGGGTCTTCGACGCTCCACACCTTCTGGCGGATAGGCCAGCCGAGCACGGCGCACATGTCCGCGGCCGAGGTCGTCAGCGTCGCACCATCCTTGATGAGTGCATGGGTGCCTTCGGTCGTGGCCCGCCCGATGTCACCCGGCACGGCGAAGACGGGTCGACCGAGATCGGCCGCGAGACGCGCTGTGATGAGCGCTCCGCTTTTGAAGGACGCTTCGACGACGACCGTCGCATCGGCGAGCGCGGCTACGATGCGATTACGCATCGGGAAGTGGTGGGCACGAGCGCTCATGCAAGGCGGAAACTCACTCACGATCGCGCCACCGTTGGCCACGATCTCGTCGGCCAGCAACGCATGGTACGGGGGATACAGCGATTGCAACCCCGAGCCGATGACCGCGACCGTCGGGGTGGCGCTCGCCGTGCAGCCGCGATGCGCGGACGCGTCGATGCCGCGCGCCAGCCCGGACACGACGAGCACGCCGAAGCTCGCGAAATCGGAGGCCATCGCGTTGCCGAGGGAGCGACCGTACGGCGTGCTGGCACGGCTCCCGACTACGGCCACCGACTTATTAGATGCCGGTGAGAGTGAGCCGCGATAGTATAAGACAGGCGGCGGGTCGCACAGATCCAGGAGCCGGCCTGGGTACTCCGGCTCCGTGCGCACCACGAAAGCATGGCCACGCTCATACGCGCGAGCGAGTGCCTGGGCGGCAACGCCGTCATCGATGGCAGCGATGCGTGCCAACACCTCGATCGGCAGCGGCTCGCAATCCGCCAGCGCGCCCACCTCGCCGCGCGCGAAGCGCACGAGCTCGCGTGCGTCCCCGAACGCATCGAGACAGGAGACCAGCGGCCGCGGAGTCCAGACCGCAGCCGCGCAAACGGCCAAAAGATAACCAAGAGCGACGTCGTCGCGCATGCACTGGATATCACGCGCGCGCGCCAGAAGTCGCCTTGGAAGCGGTTCGTATTCAGGAGAGGTGCTGCAGCAGACCGTTGAGATCCGTCACCCGCGGTGCACGGTCAAATGCCGGATACCGATTGGCGCGATCCAACAGGATCGCGCGCAAGCCGGAGGCGAGCGCACCGTCGACATCGTGTTCCGGCGAGTCGCCGACGTGCAGCGCCGTCGCGGGGGTGATGCCCGCCCGGCGCACCGCTTCCAGGAAGATCTGAGCGTGTGGCTTTTCGTAACCGAGGCGCGACGAGTCTAAGACGAAATCAAATGCGCCGTGCAGCTCGAGCTTGTGCAGGACGTCCTCAAGGTCGCCGGTCCAGTTGGAGATGATGCCCAGCGCTATCCCGCGGCGGCGCAACGTGCTCAGCACCGGCCGGACCTCGTCGTAGATGCGCCAGGTGATGGCAGCGGTGAAACGGCGATAGACAAGCTCCGCATGCCGAGCGTCGCGCGGATCGAGCGCCGCAAGCGACAGCAGTGTGTGATTGTAGCGGGTCCAAAACTCGTCCACTGCTGTCTGCGAGAAAGGTTGCGGTTGCAGCCGTGCAGCACGCGGCGCGAGCAGGCTGTTCGCCTTCGCGATGCCGCCTGCGAGTCGCTCACGATCGATCCCGATCGAGAGCTGGTCGCACACGCCGAGGAAGATGGTGACCTGGTCGGGATCCATGCACAGGAGCGTGTAACCCGCATCGAAGAACACTGCTTGAATGGTATCGCTCTGCATCGTGACGAGTCCGCCCTTCGAAATGAGCCTGTGCGGTCCTGCGCTGCAGGAGCGCTAACCATGGTATGCCCGGTCTGCCGCGCCGGCGACACGCGCGTCATCGACAGCAGAGACGATGCGAATGCGGTGCGCCGCAGACGTGAGTGCATGGCTTGCAAGCATCGCTTCACGACCTTCGAGCGGGCAGAAGCCGCGCGGCTTTTCGTCGTCAAAAAAGACGGACGGCGTGAGGCCTACAACCGGGAAAAAGTTTTGAGCGGCATCCGCAAAGCGTGCGAGAAACGGCCCATTTCGGAAGCCGCAATGGATGAGGTCGCCGACGAGATCGAGCGCGAGCTGTACGCACGGGGTGACAACGAGGTGCCCTCACCGATGCTTGGCGAGCTCGTCATGGCGGCGTTGCGCCAGCTCGACAAGATCGCGTACATCCGCTTCGCGTCCGTCTACCGCTCCTTCACCGACCTCAACTCGTTTCAAGAAGAGCTCGCGCAGTTGCTGGCCAAAACCGAATGAACGACGGGACGCAGCTCGTCATCGACGTGCAGATCCTGCCCGAGGGCGAAGGCCTTGCGCTGCCGGCGTACATGACGGAGGACGCCGCGGGCTGTGATGTGTTGGCGGCGGTGGTTGAAGACGTCGTCCTCGCGCCCGGTCGGCGAGCGCTGGTCCCGGCGGGCTTTTGCATGGAGCTGCCGCGGGGCGTGGAAGCGCAGATCCGCCCGCGCAGTGGGCTGGCGATCAAACACGGCGTCACCTGTTTGAATGCACCGGGCACGATCGACGCCGACTACCGTGGCCCCGTCTGCGTCATCCTCATCAATCACGGTGAGGAGCCTTTCGTGGTGCATCGCGGCGATCGTATCGCACAGATGGTGATCGCCCGGGTCGAACGAGCCGAGCTGCGCGCCACCGAGTCATTAGGGACGACGAAACGCGCCGGCGGCGGGTTCGGTTCCACCGGCACCCGCTAGACACGATGCGCGTCTTGATCGTCGGCGCAGGCGCCGTGGGGCAGTTCCTCGCTACGCGCTTGGCGCAGGGGGGGCACGACGTGGTCGTGCTGGCGCGGCCCGTCCAGGCCGACGCGATAAACGCTGGCGGCATCACACTGCACGTGCAGGCGCAAGAACTGGTGGTCGCGGTCAAGGCTGCGGGCGGCATCGACGACCCGTTGCTGCTGACACCTTTCGAAGTCGTCGTCATCGCGGTGAAATCCTACTCGACTGCCGAAGTCGCGACCTCGCTGACAGACATCCCGGCCTGCAATGCGGCCTCGATCCTCACCGTGCAAAACGGCGTCGGCAACGAGGACATCCTGGCAGAGCGATTCGGCGCCGATCGCGTGGTCGCGGGAGCGTTGACGGTTTCGGTCGAGCGCACAGCCAGCACGTCGGTCGTCGCCACGGCGGAGGGCGGCCTATGCATCGCGCCGCTGGGCTCGAGTCCCCACAACTGGCTCATCGCCGCGCTTGCCATGGACGGTCTTCCTGTAAGGGCGGTGAGTGACTGGCGCGCACTCAAGTGGTCGAAGCTGTGCATCAATATCTTGGGCAATGCAGTGTGTGCGGTGCTCGATTGGCTGCCGGCGCAAGTCTATAATG
>JALYZS010000083.1 GCA_030948745.1 Vulcanimicrobiota bacterium
GTATTGAACAACACTACCGCTTCGCCATGCCGCTTGTCGAGCGACTTGTAGATCTCGGCGGCCTTGGCAAAGTTGTTGCTCGCGTCGTGCACGCGGAACAAGCGGCTATCGATATTGCCGAGCCGAGCGAGGCAGTCTGCTTCTTCTTCGCGATCGCCAATGGCGCGAGATATCTTCAGGGCTTGGAGCGCGAAGCTTCTACTGCGCTCGTAGTCGGCTGCTAAATGAGCTGCGAGCGATGCGGCCGATAAGGTGTGGGCAGCGAGCGATTCATTGGCGCTGGTTCGTGCGAGCGCGAGCGCCCGATCCACCGCAGCTTGCGCCTCGGCGGTGTATGCTTGGTGCGAATACGATTCCGCGATCAAGCACAACGCGCGCGCCTGGCCGCCGGCATCGGCGAGCGCGGCGTAGGCCGCCTCTGCACGCTGTGCCAAAACTCTTCCGTCGTCGTACTGGCCGGCGGCGATGACCAAGGTGGCTCTCTGCTCCATTGCTGACGCGGGCCAGTGAGCGCTCATTGTTTCGGGTGTTGCAGCGGCGATGCTCTCGTCTAAGGCGTCGAGGAGCGATTTTTGGGTGTCGACCTCGCCGGTCACGCGCGCGTACTCGATATGCCGGCGCAGCGCCTCCCGGACGGCATCTGCGTCGCCCAGAGCGACCGCGGTCTGTTTGAGCGAGAGGATGTCGGCGAGTTGTTCGCCGCGCGCGCCGTTTCGTTTAAAGACGCCTTCTCTTAAGAGCAACAGCTCGTGACGCAGTGAGGTGTCGGCGACGATGTCGAGCGCCCGATTGAGCGCGCGTATGGCCTCTTCGTCCGCAAAAACCGCCAGCGCATTACGCGCAACGATATGGTAGTATGCAGCGGCCTTGGACGGCTCCGCTCCTCGATCGAAATGAAGCGCCAGTTCTGAGGCCGGCACATCGTTCGGCGCATAGAGTTCTTCCATAATCCGGGCGACGCGACGATGCCGGCGCACGCGAACCTCTGGGGAGATAGTCGCGTACAGTTGCGCCCTGACGATCTCGTGCGCGAAGCTAAAATCGTACCGCGAACCAGGCTCGCTTCCGCCACGTTCTACGATAAGATATCTGTCTAAGAGCTCGTCCAAATGCGGGAGGACCTGGTCTTCCCTTTGACCAGCTGCTGCGCTGACCACTTCAACGTCGAAGGCGTGTCCTATCACGGCAGCGATTTCAGCGATGCGGCCGGCCTCGCTCGAAAGCCGGCCGATGCGGGCGGTGATCGCCGCGTCCATGCTCTGCGGCAATGTCGGCTCGGGCGATTTCGATGCGAGCGAGTCGCGCACGATCTCTGCAAGAAAGAAGGGGTTGCCATCGCAAAGGGAGTGCGCCCGCGTGGCGAAATTACTCGTTTTATCGGCCAGCTCAGGAAGGGAAGCGAGGCAGCGTTCTACATCTTCCCGCGTAAGTCGTCCTAAAGATAGGTGGCCGAATGCGCCGCTTCGATGCAGTGAGCGTCTCAGCGTTCGAAGTGGATGGGAGCGGTCTGCGTCGTCATCGCGGTATGTCCCCGCGATGAGTACCGGTAGGGCACGGATGCGACGGGTGAGATACTCAAGCAGTGCGGCAGTGGCCCCGCCAGACCAGTGCAGATCTTCGAGGATGATGAGCAGCGGCCGGGCGCGAGCGATCTCTTCGACGCAGCGAGCTAGGGCTTCGAAGAGCCGCGCTTGTTCGCGTGGGGCCTCAAGCAGCGGCAATGCCGGAAGTTCTGTGCTGATTTGGCGCAGCTCGGGCAAGAGCGCGGATGCCGCAGCGAGCCACATCGGCTCGATTCCGCCCTGCGCGATCATGGAGAGTGCCTCGCGCAACGCTTCGGCGACCGCCTGATAAGGCATCGTCTCGGGGAACGAGGTGCCACCCGCGATGACCCTTCCGCCCTGGCGGTCGGCGACGCCAGCGAGTTGCGCGAGGAGGCGCGACTTGCCGATGCCGGCCTCACCGCCGATCAAGACGAACAGACCGTGGCCGTGGGCCGCTCGCGTCCACCAATCGTTGAGACGCCCGAGCTCTTGTTCCCGTCCGACGAAAGGCAACGCTGTTTGTGCGGACGCCGAGCGCCGAGCTTGGAAACCTTCGCTGACGGGCAGACCAACGTTACGCGTGATGGATTCAAAGCGGGCTTGCGTCTCGGGCATCGGTTCGACGTCCATGTCGCGCCGTAAGCGCTGCGCGAACGCCTCGTATTCCCGAAGCGCGCCAGCGCGATCGCCGGATTCGTAGCGCAATGACATCAACAGACGGATTGTGTCTTCGCGCCATGGGTCGTGGGAGAGGAGACTTTGCGCGCTCGCTATCGCCTTCCGAAAATCACGATCGCGACGGTGTATGTCCGTCAAGCGCTCGAGGTTGCGGCACTGCATCCGGCGCAGTCGCTCGCGTTCGGGCAGAAGCCATTCTTCGAAGTTATCCACGAGCAAGTCGCCGAGATAAAGTTCGATCGCTGCGCTGATCCCATCGGCCTGGCCGCTGAGACGTTCGAAGTCGATGACGTCCAGCCAAAAATCGGATTGGGGGTTCCATTGGACCTCGCCACGGTCACTGCAGATCCAGGGTTGCTTCGGCCGTGGCGGCAGCGTACGCTGCAAAAGCTGGATGTGCCGGCGTAGGTTGGCGCGTGCCCGTTCTTCGGATTCGTCCGGCCAGAGTGCGAAGGCGAGCGTTTCGCGACCCACGCGGCGTTCGCGACTGAGAAGAATATAGGCCAGCAGCGCTTCAGTCTTGGCCGGCGCGTTGAACTTGAGGGACCTGCCGCAATAGGAGAGCTGCAGCCGCCCGAAAAGTTTTAACTGCAGGCAGTCCATCCCGCGTTCGGGGCCTGCAAGTGCCATAAGTTGAGTTATTCGACTTTCGCGTCGGCCATCCGCTTTTGAGCGGACGCTCGGGCCTGCCTTGACGAGAACGCCCGGCGTGGCATCGTGACATTTCTAAAAACGCTATTGTGAGCTACGGATAATAAGGCGTAGCGCGGTCAAATACGTTAGCTCCACGTGCACTGTCCAAGACGCCTAAGGCTTGACATTATGAGATACTCGTGCAGATCGGTGGTCAAAACTTGTCATACACGTTCGTTTTCTCACTAATTGTACGTGCACGCCCGTCATCGCGAATAGCGTCTTCCATGTGGCGCGATCGGCTTCGACGGTTGCGCGACGCGCCCAAGAACATAGGAGCAGGACGCGTCGCCCGTGGCAGTGCACGCCGAGCGGATTAGCGGAACGCCGAACAAGGTTTCCATCCAGCGCGTTATCATATCGCGCACGTCAGGGTAACTCCCACACAGGCGTCGTAAAGGGCAATTGTATTGTTTGAGTTCGCGCGCCCGTGGCGGTCCTTCCAGAGCCGGCATGAAGCCGCGCTCCGACAGCACCTCAAGGGCCCGCCTGACACGTTGTTCTCCTCGCAGTCCTTCGACGGCCGAAAGGTCGCGAATGAGCCAGCGCTTGCGGACGCCGGCGATGACGCGTTTGAGGTTGGCTGGTCGGCGTGAGGCCAATTCCTCGAGGATAGCAGTTAGGAACTCCTCATACAATTGCGGGAAGATACGGTCAGCGTTTGCTGTCAACGCGTAGACGACGCTGGCGACGAGGTCCTGCACGTAGTCCGCCCCGCTTCACCAGGCCCTCACCCATGAGCGACCTTAAGTGGTTGACGACCGTCGTCCGCGTCAGCTGCATTTCGGCCGCGAGTTCGTCGACGGTAACGCCGCCGCGCACGCGCATGAGGTCTAGTAAATGTGTGGGGCGATCGCGCATGTCAGAACATTAGCACATGCGCGTGGCACGTCCTGGAAACCGTCTAAAGCGACTTCAAATACTCGACAAGGTCGTGACGCTGATCGGAAGTCAAATGGAGTTTTAAGAAAGCGTCGTAGTGGGCGACGACCGCTTCCAAGTCGGGGAAGCGGCCATCGTGATAATATCCGCCTTTCGCGCGCGCGAATAAGCCGCGCAATGGCGTTGTGCGATAGCGGTCATCGGGTGAGCGGCTCGCCTGAAAATCATCGATCCCAATCTCCTGCGCTTTGTGCATGTTCCAACCCGGCTCAGTAAATAGCGGTGGCACATGGCAGCGCGAGCACTGCGCCATGGCGAAAACGCTACGGCCGCGCGCCGCCGCTGCGGCGTCGTAAGATCCAGGCGGTGGCGTTGGTGCCGGAATTGCGAGCTGGTAGAATTGCAGTGCGGCGAGCTTGGAGGTCACGTCGTCAACGGCAGATCGAACGTTATAGAACTTGGCCTTGGCAGCGATTGGAAAACGCTTGCTGTCGGCCAAACGCGGATCAAAATAGGTTCAGTGCCATGCATCTCCAGGTTCGCAACGAACGCGTTCCACTGCGTCACAGAGCCCCATCCAGTGTAGGTGTGCAGGTTGACACCAGCAAGACCGAAAGCCGCAGGCAGGAGCGTCGCGGCAGATTTTCCGTCCGGGCGGAATTCTTTCCGTCCATGAAAAGCTCCGCGTCGAATTTGCCAGGTCCCCAGCTATGCAAAACTTTTACGACTGTCGTCCGGTTTGCGCCCAGGAGTTTTTGTACGACTGAAAGGTCAGGCGCCAGCGCTATAATTGCCCCAACGTTGAGGTCGCGATTCGGCCAACCATCTAAACGGTGACCGATCCCCGGCGCAAACGCGTTATCGACGGTCGAATGACAGATCGCGCAAGAAATGCCTATAGAGCGCAAGCTGGCGTGGCCATCGCTGTTAGTGACCGATGCTTTCAGGCCAATCACCGCATTGAGCTTTAAAAGCGCCAAGGTTGTTGCCGGCGAGCCGAGGTCGACCTTGCCCGACTTTATTTGCGCCACCAGTTCCGGCGGCAGCTTATCCATGTCGACCTTGAGACCGACTGCTAGCGCGGCCTTGGGACTAACCCCAGGGCCTTGTCCACCTAAGAGCGCACCCTCGATCGCGCGTTCGAGTTTGAGGGCCCCCGTCCAGAACGCCTCGTCGCCAAACGTATCGTAACGAAATATCTGCCTTCCGCGCTCCACCATGGCGGCGGCGTTCTGCTCGATGGATTGATCCGCGTCCACCTGCGTTGCCTCAGCTGCCAAGGCATCCGGGCGCGCCCACGAGTCCTTAACGTACGAAACAGTTCCAACAACGCATAGCAAGAGAACGAACAAGAGCAGCAACGACTTCATCGGCGATCACCCCATGCAGTCCGGTCATTACAATGTATCACCAGCTGCCTGGGCTGTAAAGGGCATTTCTGACATTAAAATATTCATTATTGTCATTATGTCAAGCCAACCAAGGGC
>JALYZS010000101.1 GCA_030948745.1 Vulcanimicrobiota bacterium
ACGATTCTCAAGCAGATGGGCATCGAGACGCCCAAGCTCAAGATCGACTTCAAGAAAGGGGACCGCGTCAAGGTCACCTCAGGCCCGTTCTTCGACTTCACGGGCACCGTGGATGAGATCGATCCACAGAAGGAGCGCTTGCGCGCCTTCATCTCGATCTTCGGGCGCGAGACTCCCGTGGAACTCGAATTCTATCAAGTTGAGAAGGTTTAGACGTGGCCAAGAAAGCTGTCGCCAAAGTGATCCTCCAGGTGCCCGCGGGCAAGGCGACGCCCGCGCCGCCCGTCGGCCCGGCGTTGGGCCAGCACGGCATCAACATCATGGAGTTCTGCAAGACGTACAACGAGCGTACGGCGAGCCAAGCCGGGCAGATCATTCCTGCCGTCATCACGATCTACGAAGACCGTTCGTTCACGTTCGTGCTCAAGACGCCGCCCGCCTCAGAGCTTATCAAGAAGGCCGCCGGCGTCGACAAAGGCTCAGGCGAACCGAATCGCAAGAAAGTCGGCAAGATCACGCTTGAGAAAGCCCGCGAGATCGCGCAACAGAAGATGAACGATCTCAACGCGAATGATATCGATGCGGCGATGAAGATCGTCGCCGGCACCGCCCGCTCGATGGGCATTGAGGTTGGATAGCCATGCAAGAGCACGGTAAGAAATATCGCGACAGCGTCAAGGCGCTGGGCGCTGAGCAGCTCAAGGACGCCGCCAAGGCGATCGAGGCGATCAAGGCGACCGCCAAGGCCAAATTCGACGAGACGGTAGAAGTGCACATCCGCCTGGGCATCGACATGAAGAAAAGCGATCAGAACGTGCGCGGCACGGTCGTGCTGCCGCACGGCACCGGCAAATCGAAGAAAGTCATCGTCTTCGCAAAGGGCGAGAAGGCCCGCGAAGCCACGGAAGCCGGCGCGGACGTCGTCGGCGATCAGGATCTCATCGAGCGCATCAAGGGTGGCTGGAACGATTTCGACATCGCCGTCGCGACGCCCGACATGATGGGCGCCGTCGGTTCTAACCTGGGCAAGATCCTCGCGCAGCGCATGCCCAATCCGAAAGTCGGCACGGTCACGCAAAACCTCAAGCAGGCGGTCAGTGAGATCAAAGCCGGTAAAGTCGAGTACCGCCCGGACAAGGCCGCCATCATCCACGTCATCGTCGGCAAGGCCTCGTTCAGCCAGGAGGCGCTGCTCGATAACTTCACCGCCCTGATGGACGCGATCGTGCGCGCCAAGCCTGCCTCCGCCAAGGGCACGTATCTCAAGAGCATCACGCTCGCCACGACGATGGGCCCCGGCGTCCGCGTGGACCCTTCGAGGTTGAAAGCAGCCGCCTGACGCGCTATAATAGGTAAGATCTCAACGGCGCGGCTTCGGTCGCGCCTTGCTACGGCCGGATGCGGATCCGGCTTCCCATGACAGCAGGTGGTTTTAAGCGCGCAAGCGCTGGCCGCAAACCCGCAAGGGGCCTGCCGAGGAAGCGAACAGCCGGACGGATCGCGCAGCGTTTGCTGCGGAGACGTTGTGGGCCACGCGCTTTCTCTCAACAGACGAGAAAGCGTTTTCTTTTTCACGCAAGGACGTACGTATGCCGACTGAACGCAAGAACCAGAGCATCCAAGAGCTGCGGAAGCGGCTTGCCGAAAATCCCAACGTCTTCCTCACCGACTACCGCGGGCTGACCGTGGGAGAACTGCGCACGCTGCGCAACGCGCTGCGCAAGAACGACTCAAGCTTCGCGGTCGTCAAGAATACTCTGTTCGGCATCGCGATCGGTGACGAGAAGCGCGCGCAGATCGCCGCGCTGCTCAACGGACCGACCGCGGTGGCCTTCGCCGGGCCCGACATCGTCGCAGCCGCAAAGGCCCTGGTGCAGTTCGCCGGCGAGTCCAAGAAGCTGCAGATCAAAGCCGGGCTGCTCGACGGAGAATACTACGACGCCGCCAAAGTGGACGCGCTCTCGAAGGTGCCGTCGCGTGACGAGTTGATCGCCGCCATGCTCGGATCGCTGCGCTCACCGCTGCATGGTCTCGTGGGCGTGCTGCATGGCAACAAGCCCAGGCTCGTCCGTCTGCTTCACGCTTTGCACACCCAAAAATCGGACGCCGCCGGCGCAGCAGCCTAGCGCGCCGTCACAGAAAGGGATCAGGAGAAACCGATCATGCCAATCACCGAAATCATCGATCAGATCGACAAACTCACCGTGCTGGAGCTCGCCGAGCTTGTGAAGACGCTCGAGGACAAGTACGGCGTGAGCGCCGCAGCCCCGGTCGCCATGATGGCGGCGCCTGGTGGTGCCGGTGGCGCAGCGCCGGCTGCCGAAGCCAAGACCGAATTCGACGTCACCCTGATGAGCGCCGGCGAGAAGAAGATCAACGTCATCAAAGCGGTGCGTGAGATCGTCTCCGGCTTGGGTCTTAAGGAAGCCAAAGACCTGGTCGAAGGCGCTCCGAAACCGGTCAAGACCGGCGTCACCAAAGAAGAGGCCGACGCCATCAAAGCCAAGCTCGAAGAGCAAGGCGCAAAGGTCGAGATCAAGTAACCGAAATCGCGCAGTCGGCGTCGCGGGTGGGCCGGCGCGCACAGCGCCCGCCCACCACGATGATCAGCTAGCCGTTGACGACGAGGCGGGTGTTCGAGCCTGCAGTCGGCAGGCCGCTCGTGCTGTGGCTGACATCGTGCCACTGCCCGAACTGCGAGGGGCTCGAGCGGAAGAACGACTCGATGCGCGCGATGCGCTCCTCGGTGGCGGGGTGGTCCTGGACGAACTGTTCGAAACCCGCGTTGCCGTAGAGCTTCTGCAGCGTACGGAAGAACCAGATCATGCCCCAGGGATTGTAGCCCGCGCGCGCAGCCAAGATCACGCCTTCGTGATCGGCTTGGTATTCTTGCTGTCGGTCGAAGTTCAAAAAGCCGTAGTTGGCGCCGAATTGGGCGAGGTTGAACAAGGTCGCCTGGCCTTGGGTGTGCACGAAGATGCTCGCGATCGTGAACAAAATGTTCAAGCGTTGCGCCTGCCGCAGGCGGTTCATCACGTGGCCGAGCACGATGTGGCCGGTCTCATGGCCGACCACGTTGGCGAGTTCCGTCTCGTTGCCGGCATGCGACAGCAGCGCCTCATTGACGTAGACCCAGCCGCCCGGCACGGAAAACGCATTCGCTTGCTTGCCTTTGACGATCACGAATGTCATCGGCCACCAATGCGGCTGTGCGGCTGAGGAGATGCGCGCGCCGATCGAACGCAGGACTGGGTAGTACGGTGAATTCTCGATGACCATGCCACGTTTGACCTGATCGTCGAAGACCTGACGCCCGATCGATTTCTCTTGCGCCTGATCGTCGGCGAGCGCGATGCTCGCGAGCGGCGGTGCCGCGACGGCAGCGCTAGCGGCGCAAACGCCGCAGATCCACGATTTACGAGACAGCATCGGTGTATCCATCATTGCTATAACGTACCCACCCAGTGACCGGTTTCATTGCCCACCCCCAGAATGCTTGGTCGGTTCGCTGGTTAGCGCAGGTACGGGACGAGCAAGAGCGAGACGATGTTCAGCACCTTGATCATCGGGTTGATCGCGGGTCCCGCGGTGTCTTTATAGGGATCCCCCACCGTGTCGCCCGTGACAGCCGCCTGGTGTGCCAGGCTGCGCTTGCCGCCATAGTTGCCGTCTTCGATGAACTTCTTGGCGTTGTCCCAAGCGCCGCCGCCCGAGGTCATCGAGATGGCGACGAAGACACCCGTGACGATCGAGCCGACGAGCACACCGCCCAGCATGAGCGCGGCGTTTGCGGCAGTGAAGATGTGGAAAGCGCCGAGCGCAACGATGATGATCGGCGCGAGGACGGGGATGAGCGCCGGCGCGAGCATCTGTCGCAGTGCCGATGCCGTGACGATGTCGACGCAGCGGCCGTACAGCGGCTTGGCAGTGCCTTCCATGATGCCCGGGATCTCGCGGAATTGGCGCCGCACTTCTTCGACGACCGCGGCACCTGCGCGGCCGACCGCCTCCATGCACAGCGACGCGAAGAGGTAGGGCAGCGCGCCGCCGATGAGCAGACCGGCTAACACATAGGGCTGGCCCAATGCGAAGGAGAGCGCAGCGACGCCGTGACCCGCCCCTTCAGCGAGCTCTTGCTGGAACGATGCGAAGAGCACGATGGCAGCGAGTGCGGCCGAACCGATGGCATAGCCCTTGGTGACCGCCTTGGTCGTGTTGCCGACGGCGTCGAGCGGATCCGTGATCGCCCGGACCTCAGGGCCGAGTTTGGCCATCTCGGCGATGCCGCCGCCGTTGTCGGTGATCGGCCCGTACGAATCGAGCGCGACGATGATGCCGGCCATGGAGAGCATAGCCATGACGGCGATCGCCACGCCATACAAGCCCGACAATCCGAATGAGACCAGGATGCCGACGACGATCACGAGCACCGGCAGCGAGGTCGACTTCATCGAGACCGCCAGGCCGGTGATGATGTTCGTCGCGTGTCCGGTCGTCGACGCTTTGGCGATCTCTTGCACCGGCTTGAACTGCGTACCGGTGTAATATTCCGTGATGATGACCATGAGCGCCGTGATGATGAGGCCGATGACGGCGCACACCCACAGTTTCCAGGGATAGTATAGCCCAGGGTTGCCGGCGGCTGCATCCGCCGACGCCATGATATGCGCTGTGGCGAAGTAGAAGACGATCGCGGAGAGCACTGCTGCGACAGCCAGCCCGGTGTACATCGCAGCCATGATGCGCTTGCCGCGGATGCGCACGAACAGCGTGCCGACGATCGACATGATGATGGAGATCGCGCCGAGCACGAGCGGAAACACCGCGGCCGTGAGAGCGAACGGCGTGTTGCCGAAGATGAGCACGCCGAGCAGCATCGAGGCGATCGTCGTGACGCAGTAGGTCTCGAACAGGTCGGCCGCCATGCCCGCGCAGTCGCCCACGTTGTCCCCGACGTTGTCGGCGATGACCGCCGGGTTGCGGGGATCGTCTTCGGGGATGCCGGCTTCCACTTTGCCCACCAGGTCGGCGCCGACGTCGGCGCCCTTGGTGTAGATGCCGCCCCCGAGCCGAGCGAAGACCGAGATGAGCGAGCAGCCGAATCCCAGGCCGATCATCGCGTTGAGCGCTTTACGCAGATCGTCCGGGTATACGACGTGCATGATATAGAAATAGCCGGCAACGGCGATGATGCCGAGCCCCACGACGAGCAGTCCGGTGATGGCGCCGCCACGGAACGCGACCGAGAAGGCCTGCGCCATGCCCTCGCGCGCTGCCTCGGCGGTGCGGACGTTCGCGCGCACCGCGATCGACATCCCGATGAAGCCGGTGGCGCCCGAGAGGATCGCGCCGATCAAAAAGCCCACCGCGGCCTGCCACGAGAGCGCGAAGGCGATGATGAGCGCGAGCACGACCGCGACGACGGCGACGGTCGTGTATTGCCGTCGCATGTAGGCCATCGCGCCTTCTTGGATGGCCGCCGCGATTTCGCGCATGCGGTCGTTGCCGTCAGGCTTGCGCAGGATCCAAAGGATGAGATAGACGCCGTAGGCGATGGCGATGAGGCCGCAGACGAGGGCTAGACCGATCGCCATATTGATCATGGAAGCAGTCGGAGTAGGCATCGATGCGTGTCGTCTCCCGTCAAGCTCTCTAGCCGGCGGCTGGTCGCCGACCGGCAAAACCACACTCCCAAGCCCCCGCGAGCTATAAGCACGCGCTGGGAGCGGTACGTGTGGATTGCAGCGATGTTGGAGGTCGCGCGGGCGGCTCCTGCGCGCCGCTCGCAGCTGCGCCGCTGCCGAGGGCAGGGCGCGTCCACGACTTGACTAAAGTCGGAAGCTCGTGGCAAGCTTTCTCATGCAACGGGTGCTCCGCTTCATCGCTGTGCTGTTCGTCATCACAGCGGTGTCTTTTTTATTCTTGCACCTGATCCCGGGCAATCCGGTTGAGATCTTGCTGGGCGAACACGCGTCGCATGCGGATGTGGTCGCGCTGACCAAACAGCTCAAGCTCGACCAGCCCTGGTACGTGCAGTTCGGCGCATATCTCGCAAACCTGGTGCGCGGCGACCTGGGGCGCTCGCTCGCCGACAACATACCAGTCATCGTCAAGCTGAAGGCATACTTCCCGGCCACGATCGAGCTCGCCATGGCCGCGATGTTCGTGGCGATCGCCGCCGGCGTGCCTGCCGGTATCGTGGCCGCGCTGCAGCATCGCCGCCCGCTCGACACGCTCCTGACGGTGCTGACATTGTTGGGCATCTCGGTGCCGGTTTTTTGGCTCGGCTGGATGCTGCTGTTCTTGTTCGCCTACGAGCCGAGCAAAGTCGGCCTGAACATATTTCCGCTGGCCGGCCGGCTTTCGATGCGCTACGACGTACCAGTGCACACGCACTTCATCACCGTCGATGCGTTGCTAGCCGGCAATTGGGCTGCTTTGGGCGACGCCGTGCATCATCTCATCCTGCCGGCCCTCACCTTGGGTACGATCCCGCTCTCGATCATCGCCAAGATGACGCGCGCCGGCATGTTAGAGGTGCTGCACACCGATTACATCCGCACCGCGCGCGCCAAAGGCTTGGGCAGCCTCGCGGTGGTGGTCAAGCACGGCTTGCGCAACGCGCTCGTGCCCATCGTGACGGTCGTCGGACTGCAGACAGGTTTTCTGCTCGGCGGCGCCGTCCTCACGGAGAGCATCTTCGCGTGGCCGGGTGTCGGCAGACTGGCCTTCGAAGCCATCAGCAACCGCGACAACCCGCTGATCAATGGCACGATTCTCCTGTTCGCCGCGACCTTCGTGCTCGTCAACCTCATCGTTGATATTCTCTATGCCGTGCTCAATCCGCGCATCCGCTACGCCTGACGGCCCGCGCTACGCCTGACGCCCCGTGTGCCAGCGGTCACCGCAAGACCGCAATAGCACATGCTAGTATATGACCAGTCAGTACCCCGGGGGATGCCATGGTGAGTAAGACCGTGCCGGCGCGCGCAGGCGACATCGAAGAGCTCAAGCCTCGCGCCGTCGCGCTTTCCGGTTCGTCGCGGCAGACCCGTGCCGCCCGTATTTGCCAGCGCTGCTTCGCCCGCAACGAAGCCGGCGACACGTTTTGCAAAGTCTGCGGCGACGAGCTGCCCGACAGCCTGGCGGACGTCGACGCCGACGTCACCATGCGGCTCATCCCCGCCGCCGCGCGAGCCCAACTGCTCGTGGAGATCGGCAACGGCTATGGCGGCAGCGCCGAGTTCTGGCTAGATAAGGACGTGACGCTCGTCGGCCGCGCTTCGCCCGCCGACGGCATCAGCCCTGACGTCGACCTGAGCTCGGTCGATCCCAGCCGGCTGGTCTCGCGCCGCCACGCCTTTATCTTACGGCGGCGCGGTGGGTTCGTCGTAGAAGATCTCGAGAGCGTCAACGGCACCTACCTCAACGGCATCCAACGCCTCCAGCCGCACGCCCAGACCTTGCTGCGCGATGGCGACCAGATCAGCTTCGGTGAGACCCGCGCCATTTTCTGGACCGAGAGCCCGTCCCGTTTGTTCTCCGACGGGGCAGCCGGCTAAGCACGAAAATAGGCCTAATAGCGGGCAGTAGCGAAAAAAGGATAAAACCGCAATTAAGGATAAAAAGCGGCGCCTAGCGTGGGAAGCGCTAGCCGCTGCTCAGTTTGTGTCTATAACACAAACGGCTGCGTCGTCTCGTCTTCCCGGAGGGGATACAAGCTTGGCAGCTCGGCCGCGGAGCGTGCGGGGCACCATCCCGAAACTGGAAAAGGATTGGGTGACGTCCGGTGAGGTCGCGCGCGCTCTGGATATGACAGACGCGGCGATTCGCCGTTGGGCGCGCGAAGGTCTCGTCGAGGCGATCAAGACGCCCGGCGGCCAGTATCGTTTCCGGCGCGAGGCGCTGACCGAGCTCATGCGATCCCGCAACGTGAAGCGGCCGCTGCACAAGAGCGCGCGTGGCACCAGCCGATGAGCCCGCGCATGAAGCTCAAAGAGATCTGCATGATCAACGGCTTGGAGCTCAGCCGCGAAGAGATCATCCACAAATATCTCCACCTCGTGAAGTACGTCGCGGGCCGCATCTCCATCAACCTCCCCCCGCACGTCGAGATCGACGACCTCATCAACGAAGGCATCTTAGGCTTGATGGACGCGATCGGCAAGTATGACGACGCGCGCGGCGTGAAATTCGAGACCTACGCGATCACGCGCATCAATGGGGCAATCCTGGATGCGTTGCGCGCGCTCGACTGGGTGCCGCGCGCCGTACGTCAGAAAGCGCGCGAGCTGGAGCGCGTGTTCGTCGAACTCGAGAACAACATGGGGCGCGTGCCCGAAGACACCGAGATCTCGCAAGCCTTGGGCATCCCGCTCAAAGATTATCATTCATTGCTCCTCAAGATCCGCGGCACGTCGATCCTCTCGCTCGAAGAGTTTTTGCCCAACGAGAAGGGCCACGATGTCGCCTTGCTCGACACGCTGCGCGATCACGGCCCGGACGCGACGCACACGCTTGAGTCCAACGAGGTCAAGAACTCGCTCGCGCAAGCGGTGGAGAGCCTGCCGCCTCAAGAGCGTACCGTGATCAGCCTGTATTACTTCGAAGGCCTGACGCTCAAGGACATCAAGAACGTCTTGGAAGTGTCGGAATCGCGCGTCTCGCAGATCCACGCGCAAGCGGTCATCCGGTTGCGCTCCAAGCTGCGCACCCTGCAGATGGACATGGGGTTTCGCGAAGGCGACCCGACCATCAAGCAGAAGTACGTGCGCAAAAAGCCGCAGGCCCCGCACCAGCAGCAACAGCACCGCCCTGACGCACCCCGCGCCGCCAACGGCTAGGTACCCGGCCATTTTCTGACCCAGACTAGCCCACGCGAAAGCCCGGGCTAGCAGAGGTTTGCGCGCGTTTCCAGAAGGGCCGCCCGATGCAATGGCTCTCCTCGCTGCGCGACGGACTCGCGAAATCCCGCAACCAGCTCGCCGGACACTTCAACGCATTGCTCGGGCGCCAGTTGGTCGACGACGAGTTCTGGGAGCGGCTTGAGGAGACGTTGATCGGCGCCGACTTCGGCGTCGCGACCACCGAAAAGATCGTCGAGCAACTCAAGCTCGCCGCGCAGCAGCAAAACTTGCGCGCCGCCGAAGACGTCGTCAAGGTGTTCCGCAACGACGTCACCGATTACATGATGCATCCGAACATGGAGCCCGTGCCGCTACGATCAAAGCCGCACGTCGTGCTGGTCGTCGGCGTCAACGGGTCGGGCAAGACGACGACCATCGGCAAGCTCGCCGCCCAAGAGCACAAGCGTGGCCGTTCGGTGCTGCTCATCGCCGCGGACACGTTCCGCGCGGGGGCCGCAGAGCAGCTCGCCATCTGGGCGCAGCGCGCGGAGGTGGAGCTCGTGCGCCACAAAGAAGGCGCCGACCCCGCCGCGGTCGTGTTCGACGGGCTCGCCGCCGCCAAAGCACGCAAGAGCGACATCGTGTTCATCGACACGGCAGGGCGGCTGCAGACCAAACACAATTTAATGGAAGAACTGAAAAAAATCCGGCGGATAATCGCGCGCGAGGTTGAAGGTGCGCCTCATGAAACGCTGCTCGTGCTGGACGCGAGTACGGGGCAGAACGCTTTGTCACAAGCGCGGTTGTTTCATGAGGCGACGGACATCACGGGCATCGTGCTCACCAAACTAGACGGCACTGCCAAGGGCGGGATAGTCGTCGGGATCATGGACCAAGTCGACCTGCCGGTGAAGTATGTCGGTTTCGGCGAGAAGGTCGATCAGCTGCGGCCTTTTGATCCGCGCGCATATGTTGAGGCCTTGTTTTGATTTGGACATCAGCTCGGGGTCCTCGTTGGCCCCTGCGAGGAGATCACATTGGCAGAAAAAGACCGCGATAAAGAAAAAGACAAGGCTTTAGAAAACACGCTTGCCCAGATCGAGCGGCAGTTCGGCAAAGGCTCTATCATGAAGCTGGGTGAGGCTGCGGCCAGCCTGCAGATCGAGACCATCTCGACCGGTTCGATCGGGCTGGACGTCGCACTCGGCGTCGGAGGATTGCCGCGCGGTCGCGTGGTCGAGATCTACGGCCCGGAGTCGTCCGGCAAGACGACGCTCACCCTGCACGTCATCGCCGAGGCGCAAAAGGCCGGCGGCGTGGCTGCTTTCATCGATGTCGAGCACGCGCTCGATCCCGCCTACGCCAAGAACCTGGGTGTTGACCTCGACAACCTGCTTGTGTCCCAGCCCGACACGGGCGAGCAGGCCTTGGAGATCGCGGAGATGCTCGTGCGTTCCAACTCGGTCGATATCGTCGTGGTCGACTCGGTGGCGGCGTTGGTGCCGCGAGCCGAGATCGAGGGCGACATGGGCGATGCGCACATGGGCCTGCAGGCGCGGCTCATGTCGCAAGCGCTGCGCAAGTTGACGGCCGCGATCAGCAAGTCGCGCACCACTATGATCTTCATCAACCAGATACGCGAAAAAGTTGGCGTCATGTTCGGCAGCCCGGAGACGACAAGCGGCGGTCGCGCGCTCAAGTTCTACGCGTCGGTGCGGCTCGACATCCGTAAGCTCGAGCAGATAAAATCCGGCACCGATCCCGTCGGTTCGCGCACGCGCGTGAAGGTCGTCAAGAACAAAGTCGCCCCGCCGTTCCAAGTCGCCGAGTTCGACATCATGTATGGCAAGGGCATCAGCCGCACGGGCGATCTCATCGACATCGGCTTGAAGCACGAGATCGTCGGCAAAGCAGGCTCGTGGTACACCTACGGCGACACACGCATCGGCCAAGGCCGCGAAAACGCCAAGGTATACTTGGAAGAACATCCCGAGGTCGCCGACGCGATCGAAGCCAAGATTCGCAGCACCTTTGTGCGCCAAGGCGGCAGCCCCGTGGAGAACGGCGCCCCGCGCTACGCGATCGCCGCAGAGTAGCCCACTGCTGTGAAGAGCCAGCCCAACGCCGGTCCGCCGGGCTCACGGCCCGTCTTCGGCGTGGCAGTGCGGCTGCTCGCATCCAAACGGCTGACCAAAGCGCAGCTCGGTAAGAAGCTGCGCGATCGCGGTTTCGCGCCCGACGCGGTTCGCGACGCCGTCGGCGAGTGCGAACGGCGCCGTTACCTCGATGACCGCACTTTCGCGCAGCTGTACGTCAAGAGCATGCTCGAACGCAAACCGGTCGGGCCGCTGCGTCTTTTGCGCGAGCTTTTGCGCCAGGGCGTCGAGCAAAGCGTAGCGCGCGCCGCCTTGGACGAGCTGGACAACGACGAGGAAGCGCGCATCGAGCAGGCAGTGCGCAAGCTCGAAGCAATGCGTCCTGGTGATCGGCCCGACCGACTGGCGCGGCGGCTGCACACCATGGGCTACGCACCGCCGGCTATCGCTCGCGTCCTGCGCCGGCGCGCGCAAGGTGGATTCATCGACACGCTTGAGGAGATGCATTGACGCGTAGCGCCGCGGCCCAGGCGGAGGAGGGGCTCGATCTCGGCGGTGGTTTCCGCTACGTCCAACGGGCCGGGGATGATGCGATCTTGCCGCCGAGACTCGCCCTCGGCTGCGAAACTCTCATGAGCACCGCGCGAGTGAACGCACGCGATGAAAGCGTCGTGATGGAATGGGCCACACGGTGGGGGCTCGGATCCGTAAAAATGGTCTATCGTTGCCACCAGGAACACGGCGCCCACATCGTGCGCGCCGGCGAGCTTGCTGCAGCACCTGGCGCGCCGGATGAGGCGCGGCCTAAAGGCGACGGGCTGTGGACTGACCGTAAGGATGTCGCGCTTTTCGTGAGCGCCGCGGATTGCGCGCCGGTCTGGATCGCCGACGGCGGCGGCGCACGGCTTGCGCTCGTGCATGCGGGCTGGCGGGGTATCGAAGCAGGCGTCGTCGCCGCGGCAATTGCGGCGCTACGAGGTGCCGGATCGGACAGTGCTTCCCTGGCGCTGGCGGTGGGCCCGCATCTGCAGCAGTGTTGTTTCGAAGTCGGGCCGGAGGTCGCGCAGCGATTTGCCGCAGTGCCGGGAGCCGTTGCGCAAGCGGCAGCACTGCGCGTTGATCGGCGAAGAAATGACAGCGTCGCCTTGAACCTGGGGTCAGTGATCCGCAGCCAATGCGTCGCCGCTGGCCTGGCCGAGCATCAGCTCCACCTGTCCACGGCATGCACGCGCTGCAACCCTGAACTCTTGCATTCGTACCGCCGCAACGGCACAGGCGGCCCGCTGATGGCGGCGCTCGGCGTGTTGCGCGCATGAACAGAACGCTTGGCGAGGTCAGGACGCGCGGCAACGTGCTCGTCGTCGATGACGAGCCAGCCGTGACCGAGCTTTTGTGCGACGCCTTACGCTCAGAGGGTTTCTCCGTGATCACGGCTGCGGATGGGCCGGCGGCGTTACGTCGCGCGCGCGAGCATAACCCAGACCTCGTCGTCTTGGATATCGGCCTGCCCGGCCTTGACGGCTTTGAGGTCTGTCGCGTCCTGCGCAAAGAGAGCACCGCGCCCGTCCTCGTCGTGTCCGCTCGCAGCGCTGAGGTCGATCGCGTGGTGGGCTTGGAGCTGGGTGCAGATGATTACATCATCAAACCGTTCTCACCGCGGGAATTCTTGGCACGCGTCCGCGCCATCATGCGCCGCAGCGGCGTCGCGATGCCCCCGACGGCGCAGCGTAGAACGATCGGTGCGATCTGCGTGGACGCGGATCGCCGCGAGGTGACCGCCGCGGGCAGCACCGTCCGCTTGAAGCCGCGCGAGTTCGATCTGCTGTGGCTGTTCGCACGCAACGAAGGCCACGTCTTCACGCGCGATCAGTTGATCGAAGCGGTCTGGGGGTTCGACTACGAGGGCGACCCGCGCACCGTGGACGTGCACGTGCGCCGGATCCGCCGCGCGATCGGCGACTCCGCCACCCAACCGCGCTATCTCCACACGGTGCATGGCTTAGGATACAAATTCAGCGCGCCAGCCTCATGACACGGCACCACACCAAGCCGCGCCCAGCGCGAGCCGCCAAGGCCGACGCAGCGCGGGCCGGCAAGGCCGACCGCCGCACCACCGCAGGCCGCATTCCTGACGTGGCGGCGCTGGTCGAGCAACTTTCTGGCCGCGCCGGCCCAAGCGCCATCCCGCTCTTGTACATCGAGTTCGGACGCGAGCGCTATCCGGCACAACGCGGTCGTGTGACGGATGGGCGCGAGCGGCTTGGTTTTCGCGCTGCGTGTAAGCAAGCGACGGCGGCCGCCCTGAAGTCCGCTGTCGGATCGATCTTACGCCGCGGCGACGTGGTTGCCGCGGGCCGCGGGGGAGAGTGGTTCGTCGCCGCGCTCTTGAGCCGACGCATCGACGCAGCGCAGCGCCCCACCATCGATGCAGACCTCGGGCTCGCGGCGCAGCGATTGCGGCGTAGCGTGCAGCATGCGCTCGAACGTCAGGCCGCAGAAACTGCGATCGGCCAGATCGCGTTGCGCAGCGGGTGGAATGTGCTAGAGCTTATCGCCTCCGGCGACGTTGCAGAAGCGGTGCGCCACGCAATCCGTGGCGCGGCGTTGCTCGCTCGGGTCGAGGAGCGTCGCGGCGTCATGCTCGCTTCGGTCAACCACGAGCTGCGCACGCCGCTGACCGCGGTGATCGGTTTCTGCGAGCGTTTGCGCCAGAAGGGGCTCACAAAAAAGCAGCGGTCCCGCTACGTCGCGCTCATCGACCGCGAGGCCAAGCGCCTGCAGAGGCTGGCGGAAGGTCTCATCGATGTCGGCGCCTGGAACGCGGGCGGCCTTGCGCTGCAACGGAAGCGCTGTTCGCTTCGCGCAGTGGCGCTGGACGCCGCGCGCACAGTCGCGCCCCAGGCAGGCCATCGCTCCGTCACGCTGCGCGTGCACGGCTCGGCGCAAGCGTCCGTCGATCCGGACCGCCTCAAGCAAGTGTTGATCAACGTCCTCGATAACGCGATCCGCCACACCCCCGAGAGCGGCCGGGTCAGCGTGCACATCGAGAAGACCGGCGCCACCGCGACCATCGGCGTGCACGACGGCGGCGAAGGTTTTACTCCCACGGCGGCTCGGTCGGTGGGCGCACCGTTTTTCCCGGGAGCAAACGGCAATGTGGGACTAGGGTTGGCGATAGCAACTGTTCTCGTGGACGCGCACGGTGGCCGCATCGAAGTCGGGCATGGCGACCCTGCCGGAGGAATGGTGCGCGTCACTCTTCCTTTAGAGGGCGTCGGGCCCGCGCACCTCGACAGCTCCCGTTCGCGTCCAGTCGCAGGACCGAACATACGTTTGTGAGTAACAACTGAGGCCATAAACGCCTCTCTCCGATAGAGAGACAAGGGAGAGGCGGTCAGCACGTTGAGACTCGAGGCGGCGCGCACGGTACCAGTAAGATCGGGCGTCACTTTTTTCATGGCGTTGCTTTTGTCGTGCGCGCTCGGCGCGCCGAGCATTGCTGAAGATCTCGCTGCGCTCTCCAAAGCAGCGGCCGATTACCATGGCGTATCCGGAGACACGGGGCAGCTCTATTCGCAGTGCCTGCTGTCCACGATCCGCTATGACGTGAGTTTCACCCCTGACAAGACGACGTATGTCATCACCGGCGACATCGGCGCGATGTGGCTGCGTGACGCGAGTGCGCAGGTCCGCCCCTACGTGTTCTTCGCGAACGACCCGGCCGTGCGTGACATGCTGCGCGGCGTCATCACGCGTTCCGCCAAAAACATACTCGTCGACCCGTATGCCAACGCGTTCAACCGCAGCTATCAGGTCACCGAGGAGAAGTTCGAACTCGATTCACTGTCCTATCCGATCGTGCTCGCCTGGAACTACTGGAAGCAGACCGGCGACGAGAGCGTGTTCACGCCGGAGACGAAATCGGCATACGAGCGAGCCCTTGCGCTCATGCAGCTCGAACGGGAGCACTCGCTCTCATCCTACCGCCATCGCGAGCTTTCGAACAACGGTGCGGGTGAAGCGGTCAGCTACACCGGGATGATCTGGACGGGATTCCGTC
>JALYZS010000135.1 GCA_030948745.1 Vulcanimicrobiota bacterium
CTGCACCTGGCCAGACGCCGGTCTCACTGCTCGCCTCGCTGCACCAGGCGGTGAGCTGCGGTGTGGACCACATCTCCGTGTATGGGTTGACGATCGAGTCAGCGACACCGTATGCGAGCTGGTACGCGCGCGATCCATCGGCATTCCCCGATGAGGATGCCGCAGCGGAGCTACTGGAGACGGCGGCCGGATATCTCGAACATGCCGGCTATGCGCAATACGAGCTCTCGAATTTCGCCCGTCCGGGGTTTGAGTCGGCGCACAACTACGGTTACTGGCGGCAGCGCGACTGCGTGGCTTTCGGCCTTTCGGCAGCCGGCTATCACGCCGGGTCTCGCTACCGCAACGTGCGGGACTTCGATCAATATTGCGATGCGCTCGGGCGCGGCGCCGATGCGCGGGCGGACGCAGAGCATCTCGGGCCGGCAGAACGTATCGGCGAAGCGGCGATGCTCGCGCTGCGCACCGCACAAGGCTTGCGGTACGACGATTTTCAGCGGCGTTTCGGCGTCGACGCAACACGCATCTTCGCGCGCGCGATCAATAAATGCATGGCCGCGGGCCTGCTCGAAGGCGATGCCGGCGGCGTGCGCCTCTCACGGCGTGGCCGCCTGCTCGCCAACCCGGCCTGCGCCGAATTCCTCGTGCCTGAACAGATGGCTGTGACACAAGCGTGAATCTCACCCTGCGCATCATCTTCGCATCGCTGCTGGGCCTGCTTGGCCTGTTGATCGGCCGCGAGATCTCGCTCGCCATCCACTGGACGGTGGCGCCGGGCAGCCCGGGCTACGACGCACGCTTCATCGGTCTGCCGGTGCTCATGACGTTGCTCGGCATCTCTGCGTCGCCGTTCGTCGCACGATGGTTTGAGCGGCTGGTGAGCGCCATCGAAGACAGCATCGCGCGGCGGAACCCGAGCGAAGCGCTGTTCGGCACGATCGGCCTGGTCGTGGGACTCATCGTCGCCTTCCTGGTGCGAGATATCTTCAATCCGTTCGTGCAGCTGCCGCACTACGGGCAGGTCATCTCGTTCGTCATGTACGTCATCATCACGCTGTTCTTCGCCTATGCGGGCGTGCGCATCGGACTGCGGCAGCGCGTGAGTTGGTGGTCGCGCGGCAGCGGCAGCGGTTCGCTCGGCATCGCAGCGCCGACGAAACTGCTCGACACCTCGGTCATCGTCGACGGGCGTGTGCTCGAAATCGTACAGGCCGGCTTTTTGGATGGCACGCTGCTCGTGCCGAAATTCGTGCTGAAAGAGCTGCAGCTGATCGCTGATTCGGCCGACCCGGTCAAACGCAGCCGCGGGCGGCGCGGGCTGGAAGTCCTCAACAAGCTGCGCGACACCTGCAAACGGCTGGAGATCTCCGATGCTGACGCTCCCGAGCGCGACGTCGACGGCAAGCTTGTCACCTTAGCGCGCACCATCGGTGCGTTGATCCTCACGAACGATTACAATCTGAACCGGGTGGCGCGCGTGCAAGGCGTGGGCGTGCTCAACATCAACGAGCTCGCCAACGCCCTCAAGCCGGTCGTGTTGCCGGGCGAAGAGATGTCGGTGAGCATCGTCAAGGACGGCAAAGAGCAAAACCAAGGCGTCGCCTATTTGGACGACGGCACGATGATCGTCGTCGAGAATGGACGGCGGCTCGTCGGTGAAGAAGCCGACGTGCTCGTGACGTCGGTGCTGCAGACCGCCGCCGGACGCATGATCTTCGCAAAGCTGAAACGCTGACGGACGGCGCCAGCGTGGTGTGTGCGATACTCGCAGCAGCCGGCCGCGGCGAGCGCATGGGCCGCCCCAAGCAGCTGCTCGAGCTCGACGGCAAACCGGTCGCCGGCTGGTCGTTGGAGAAGCTCGCACGCGCCGGCGGCGTGGACGACATCATCATCGCCTGTGAAGCGGATCAGCTTGCCGCATTCAGGCAAGTGGCGAACAGATACGGCGCTGGGAAAGTCCGTGCGGTGGTCGAGGGCGGAGCGCGCCGCCAAGACTCGGTGCGCGCAGCGCTCCGCCATGCGGGCGCCACGTGTGAGGTCGTCGTCGTCCATGACGGAGCGCGCCCGTTGTTCGGCGACACTGTCCTGCAACAGGTCATCCAGGCAGCGCATAAGGCGGGGGCAGCGATCGCAGCGGTGCCGGTGAAGGACACGATAAAGGAGAGCAACGGCTCCGGCGTCGTCTTGCGGACCATCCCACGCGAACGGCTGTGGGCGGCGCAGACGCCGCAAGCG
>JALYZS010000154.1 GCA_030948745.1 Vulcanimicrobiota bacterium
GGCCGGGTCGTCGCGTTCGTACAATGGGCTGCCATCGAATCGCGCCAGCGCCCAGTCGTCTTTTGGGAAATGCAACGGCACCCAGTCCAAGATGACCCCGATGCCGCGCGAATGCATGTGATCGATAAAACGCCGCAGATCGTCAGGGCTGCCAAGACGGCTGGTCGGCGCGTAAAAGCCGGTGACTTGATAACCGAGTGATTCTTGCAATGGGTGCTCGAAGATCGGCAGCAGCTCGATGTGGGTGAAGCCCATCTCTGCGGCATAGCCGCCGAGTGCAGGTGCAAGATCGCTGAAGGAGAGCGGGCCGCCGCCTTCGGCCTGACGCCACGTCGGTGCGTGCACTTCGTAGATGCTCATCGGCTGCTCGAGCCAACGCCATTCAGTGCGAGCGCTCGTCCAGGCTGCATCGGTCCAGGCGAACGCATCAGCCGCGACGATCAACGAGTTCGTGTTGCCCGGCGACACGAAGGCGCGCGCGTAGGGATCCGTGCGCATCACCAGCAAGCCGCTCTCCTGGTTCACGAGCGCGTACTTGTACTGGGCGCCGGCATGGGCGTGGGCGACGTGACCGTACCACAGGCCCGAGCTGCCCAGTTGCGCCATCGCATTGCCAGTGCCATCCCAGTCGTTGAAGTCACCCACGACGCTGACCCGCTGCGCATGCGGTGCCCAGGTGCAGAAGTGCACGCCGCCGCTTGTTTCGTCGACATGTGCACCGAGCTTGCGATACACGTGCCGCGATTTGCCGCGCTGGAACAGGCGCAGTTCTTCGGGCGTCAACACAAGCGGTAACGGTGGACGAGCGGGCGAATACGCGTATTCGACTGCTGCTCCAACCGGGCCGGCTGGTTTGCAAGCATCACCGACGATTACCAACGCCGGCTGTGCTCACCTTTCCATTACCGTGAGGACCGGCGTGTATGCCTACCACTGAAACGCGTTTTGTCAGCCTGCTCACCAAGGCCACGCTGGCGCTGATACTTGCAGGCGGCCGGGGATCGCGATTGCGCGATCTGACGAAATGGCGCGCCAAGCCGGCGGTACCCTTCGGCGGAAAGTTCCGCATCATCGACTTCCCGCTCTCGAACTGCATCAACTCCGACATCCGCCACATCGGCGTCGTGACGCAATACAAGGCGCACAGCCTCATGCGGCACATCCAGCTCGGCTGGGGTTTTCTGCGCGGCCAGTTCAGTGAATTCGTCGAGCTCATGCCGGCCTCGCAGCGCATGGAAGAAGAGTCATGGTACACGGGCACTGCCAACGCGATCTTACAGAACCTGGATATCATCCGCGCGCACGATCCGGAGTTCATCCTCATCCTCGCGGGCGACCACGTCTATAAGATGGATTATGGGCAGATGCTCGTGCAACACGTCGCGCAAGGCGCAGACGCGACCGTCGGTTGCTTCGAGGTGCCGATCACAGAAGCAGGCGAGCTGGGCACCGTCAAGGTGGATGGCGAGGACCGCATCGCGAGCTTCGTCGAGAAAAGCCCACAGCCGCTCAACCTGCCAGGCCGTCCAGACATCGCGCTCGCGAGCATGGGCATCTACGTCTTCAACGCAGCCTTCCTCTACGAGCAGCTCATGCGCGACGCGCAGGTGACCGAGTCCACCCACGACTTCGGCCGCGACGTGCTGCCCTACATCGTGGCGCATCACAAGGTGCGCGCGCATCGTTTCGGCCCCAAGAGCTTGGGCGGTAGCGGCGGCACGGTGTACTGGCGCGACGTCGGTACGGTCGACGCCTACTGGGAAGCCAACATGGACCTCACGAGTGTCGTGCCGCAGTTGAACCTGTACGACGATTCATGGCCGATCTGGACGCATCAAGAGCAGGTGCCGTCGGCAAAGTTCGTGTTCGATGAAGACGGCAGGCGCGGCAATGCCGTGAATTCGCTCGTCTCAGGCGGCTGCATCATCTCGGGCGCCCACGTGCAGGGGTCGCTGCTGTTCCCGAACGTGCGGCTCAACTCGTTCACGCAGGTGGATGACTCGGTGGTGTTGCCCAACGTGAACATCGCCCGGCACTGCCGCATCCGGCGAGCGGTGATCGACAAGGGCTGCAAGATTCCCGAGGGCACCGTGATCGGGGAAGACGCGGCGGAAGACGCCCGCCGGTTCGACCGCACCGAACAAGGCATCACGCTCGTGACGACGGACATGCTGGGGCAAACACCGGTCGGGACGGAGTGAAGCAATCGGAGCGTCGGCTTGGCAGTTGCGCGCTGACCCCGTAGCGAACGGACGTGGTCCCCATGCCCAATGCTGAGAACGAAGTCAAGCTTCGCGTACCCGCCCGTTTCGATTTGCGCGCACTAAGTCAGGGCGGCAACGGGTTCAGCGTGACCCCGGTCGAGGCCAAGCGCCTGAGCTCTGTCTACTATGACAGCGACGATCTGCGCCTGCTCCACGCGGGCTGCAGCTTGCGTTACCGGCGCGGCGACGGCTGGACGCTGAAACTCCCCGACGATTCGCGCAACGCCGGCTTGCTGCGCAACGAGTACACGTTCCCCGACGACGGCGCAAAAGTTCCCGCGACAGCACTAGATTTGGCCACGGCTTACTTGCGCGGCAAACCCGTGCACCCGATCACCCGGCTGCGGACGGTACGCAAAGCCACCCGGGTCAACTCGCGCGACGGTGAGGAGCTGGCCGAGATCGTGGATGATGATGTGCGGGTGATCGAAGACGGCCACGTCTCCAAGCGTTTCCGCGAGGTCGAAGTCGAGCTGCGCGGCGGCGCCTCAAGCGATGTGCTCGATGAGCTGGTTGCGTGGCTGCAGGACAAGGGCGCCGGCAAAATCGACAACACGCCCAAGATCGTCCGCTCGCTTGCAGGCGCAGCCGCACTCCGACCGCAAGCGCCGCCGGCGGAGCCGCCCACGACAGCCAGCGCGCTCGTCAAGCAGGCGTTGCGCGGGGCGCTCGAACGCCTGCAGCGCAACGATCCCATCGTGCGCTCCGCGACGACGCCCACGAGCGTGCACCAGATGCGCGTTGCAACTCGCCGCATGCGTTCTGACCTACGTACATTCTTGCCGCTGCTGCAACACGACTGGGCGTGCTGTTTACGGGCCCGCCTACACTGGTTGGCGGATGAGCTCGGCGCGGTGCGTGACAGCGATGTGATGCTGCAGAGCATCAACAACTATGCCGCGCGGCTGCCGCAGACCGACGCGGATGGGCGTGCACACGTCGTGCGGCACTTCGGCGACGCAGGAAGCGCGGCGCGCAGCAGCCTGCTGGCGGCATTGCGTTCGCCGCGCTACGTCGAACTGCTCGACGAATTGGTCGACGCTACCGAGGATCCACGGGTGTTGCCCAAGGCGGACGCGGCGCCCGAAAGCGTCCTCCCCGAGCTCATGCACGATCCGTGGAAGGCGCTATGCGACGCTATCGAATGCGTCGAGGAAGATCCATCCTTCGAGCAGTTGCACCAGACGCGCATCAAGGCCAAGCGCTGCCGCTACGCGTGTGAGGCGGTCGCACCCGCCAGCGGTAAGAACTCGCAGAAACTCGCCAAGAAGATCGAGAAACTCCAAAAGGTTTTGGGAGACTATCATGACGCCGTCGTGCTGCAGCAACGTCTGCGCGCTTTTCAGGGCGAGAGCCATGCGTTATTCGTTGCCGGGGCGTTGAGCGCGCTGGCCTCCGCGGACGCGGAACGCGCCCGCTCAGGCTGGCCCGCCATCTGGAAGAAAGCGTCCAAGAAGAAACTGCGCTTCTGGATCTAGCGCAGCACGTCGATCTCGTCCATATAGGGTCGCAGCACATCGGGCACGCGGATCGTGCCGTCTGCCTGCTGGTAGTTCTCTAAGATCGCGACGAGTGTCCGCCCCACCGCTAGCGCAGAGCCGTTGAGCGTGTGCACGAATTCGGGGCGAGCCTTCGATTGTGCTCGATAACGGATCCCCGCCCGGCGTGCTTGGAAATCACCGCACGAGCTGCACGACGATATCTCGCGATAGGTGTTTTGTCCGGGCAGCCAAACCTCGAGATCGTAGGTCTTGCGCGATGCAAACCCCGTGTCACCCGAAGACAGCAGCATGACCCGATAGGGCAGCTGCAATGCTTGCAACAGGCTTTCGGCTTGTGCCAGGATCTGTTCGTGCAACGCGCTGTCGTCTGTCGGCGTGCCAATGGAGACAAGCTCCACTTTTTCGAATTGATGCTGACGGATGAGGCCACGGGTGTCTTTGCCCGCGGCACCCGCCTCTTCGCGAAAACACGGTGTATACGCCGTGTAGCGCAGCGGCAGCTGCTGTGCGTCGAGGATCTCGTCGCGGTGCAAGTTCACGAGCTGCACTTCAGCAGTGGGGGAGAGGAAGAGCGATCCGTCGGCGACCGAGAACATCAGGTCGCTGAATTTGCTCAGGTGACCGCTCGCCTCGACCGACTCGCGGTTGACCAAGATGGGCGGCATCACTTCCTTGAAGCCGGCTGCGATATTGCGCTCCAGGAAAAGATCGATGAGGGCTCGGTTGAGCCGGGCGCCCAATCCCCAGAGCACGGAAAAACGGCTGCGCGCCAAACGCACGCCGCGCTCGAAGTCGATGAGCCCCAGC
>JALYZS010000169.1 GCA_030948745.1 Vulcanimicrobiota bacterium
GATTACCTGCGCTACCGCATCGCCTCGACCGCCTATTTCGGGCGGCACCTGACGAGCGTCGGCTATCCGATCGTGCAGCCGCCGGGCGGCCATGCCATCTACGTGGATGCCGCCGCACTGCTGCCACACATTCCACCGCCGCAATTCCCCGGCCAGGCCTTGTTGGTCGAGCTCTACCTGAGCGGCGGCATCCGCGCCGTCGAAGTCGGCAGCGTGATGTTCGGCAAGACCGACCCGCGCAGCGGCGAGGAGATCTGTGCGCCCATGGAACTCGTGCGCCTGGCAGTGCCGCGACGGGTCTACACGCAGAGCCACATCGACTATGTCATCGAGGTGATGGCAGACGTCTACGAACGGCGGCAGGCGATGCGCGGTTTGCGCATGACGTTTCAAGCGCCGTCCTTGCGCCATTTCACCGCACGTTTCGAACCGCAGCACGCTGCGGCGAGCTGAAGGTCGTCTGTGAGCCAAGCCCCATTCAGCATCGAAGAATACGTGCGCTGGAGCGATGTCGACGCGGCCGGCATCGTCTGCTACGGCGCGTACGTCCGTTTCGTCGAGATCGCGGAGACGGAGCTGTTTCGCAGCATCGGCATGCCCTACGGCAAGGTCTTCGACCGCTTCAATTGCTGGCTCCCGCGCGTGCATCTGTCGTGCGATTTCCGGCTGCCCGCCCGGTTGGATGACAAGCTCACGCTGCACGCCTGCGTGGGCCGCATAGGGACGACTTCGGTGAGCTTGCGTTTTGCGATCGACAACGCCGCGGTTGCCCGCGTCGCGGATTTCAACGTCGTGCTCGTGTGCTTGGACCGCCAGAGCTTCGCCAAGCGGGCGCTACCGGCGGAGCTGCGCGCGGCGCTCGCACCTTATTTTTGTCCAGGAGGACGCACACCCGCATGATGCCATTTTTCTCACGCGCTCCGCTTGTGGCGACCATCTGTTTGTTGATCTGTTCGAACATCTTCATGACGATAGCTTGGTACGGCCACTTGAAGCACACCAAGAGTCCCGTGATCATCGCCATTCTGGTGAGCTGGGGTATCGCTCTGTTTGAATACTGCTTTCAAGTTCCTGGCAATCGCATTGGTTACACCACGCTGAACTTGACGCAGCTCAAGATCTTACAAGAAGTGATCACGCTCGTGGTGTTCACAGTGTTTGCTTTGCTTGTGTTCGACCAACGCCTGAAGTGGAATTACATCGTCAGCTACCTGCTCATCATCGCTGCCGTATACTTCGCCTTCAAAGCATAGGGCCTGCAGGGGCGCACCTTCGCTGCCGCCCTCAGGCGTGGTTCGGCGCGGTCTCTGATTGGTCGCCGACGCAGTACCCACAGGGCTCCATGCCGACTTCATGGGCTTGACCCTCGCTCAGGGTCAACACGTCGCCCTGGCCCGCCAGTTGGCGGTGGCACTCGCTGCCGGAAGCGTGATAGACCCGCTGTCCTATGATGCACACCACTTCCATGGCTCTAAGCCTTCTTGGGGCCGGGCGGCCGCAACTGCCGGCGCCCCCTTTTCGTTATACCAACGGCGAGCCCAAATCCGACTGGATGCCGGCTCGGGACCGCCGATATAAGAGAACGTGGCATCAATATGATATTACAAACCTTACCAGCTGCGTCCGGCTGGCGCCTCTTCAAAATCGAAGGACACCTCGACTTCGCGGCCGCGCCGGCGGTGCAAGCTGCCCTGATGCATGCGGCCGCGATCGAGCACAGCGACTTGCTCATCGACCTTGAAGATCTCACGGTCGCCGACGAAAAGGGCGTACGCGCGCTGCAGCTGACGCTGCGCCGTGTGCTCGCAGATCATCCCGGCGTGCACGTCGCGGTGGTCGCCAAGCATGCCTGGTTGGCAGACGAGATCAGGAAAGCGCAATACCCCACGCCGGTGAGCGTTTTCCGCAGCGGAGCCGACGCGCTCGACGCGATCCACATACAGCCAGCGGCATAACCCTCTGCGCGCTGGTTCGTCGGCGCCGCCTCAGAGCTGCGAGACGTGCGCCTTGCCGAACATATGGTGCACGACGCGCGTATAGTGCAGATCATCCGGCAGCGTGCCTGAGTAGCGCGCGACCATCTCAACCGGCTGGATCTCCATCCAGCCTTCCAGGTAAAATTTCGTGGGCTTGTCGGCCTGGCGGGTGAGAACGCCGCGAGCGACCACGAGTTCACCGCGATGCAGGTGCAACGAGCGCACGAAAAATTTCATGTCACGAAAACGGCGCGGCGCTTCGACGACCACGAACTGCCCGTGGTGATCGATGAGGTAGACCTGCAGATCGCCGTCAATTTCATTCGTCGCGTGGGAGAAGTACCCGACCACCTCGATACGGTCACCGACGCTCACGCGCGTCAGGTCGCAGATGGGGACTCGTTGATAGGGGGCGATCGAGAGCAACGGCACGGCGATCGCCAAGACCACCAAAATATTCATCCCGGCTATTTAGCTCCGGCGGCCTTTTGCGCCTGGGCGCTGCGGCCGTACACCGCAATGGCCAGAATCTTTCCGTTGGCAACGGAAAAGAAGTACGCGTATTGCGCCGCCGGAGGCGGACCTTGAGGAGGTGCCGCGCTGATGCTCATTTGCGCCGCGGCGGTGAAGTCATCGCCGACGAGATGGTCCATGATCATCGTCACATGTGGTGAGCCTGCGAAGACGCTTGCGACCGCGCCGCGCTGTTGTTCCTTGCCGGCGACGATGTTGCCGTCGGCGAAGACCTCGACGAAGTCATCTGCGACCAGCGCCATCGCCGCGTTCAGGTCGTGCTTGTTGAACGCGACGACATAGCTTTGCACCACCGCCGGGGCGGAACCCGGGGCGCGGGCAGGGGCTGCCGCGTGACTCGCGGCCAGTCCGATGACGACCGAACACGCGATCAGCGCCAGCAGAAAAAAGCGCAAGCGCGCAGGTGCCGTGCACACCCGCACAGGAGCGATGCGCAAGCCTTCCATAATATCCCCCTTCTCAGCCGGCCGGCGCCCACGGCGGCGACGCTTGCTTCACCGCGAAAGGCATGACTTCATGGCAGCCACCCCTCTGGCGCAGCGCATCGGTCCGGGCGATTCATTTTCGCGTCACCATCGGTTCGATGCCGCCGACATCGCTGATTTCGCAAACCGCAGCGGCGACCACAACCCCGTGCACCACGATCCCGACGCAGGCACGTCGTCGCGTTACGGCAAGCGGATCGCGTCTGCCGAGCACACGATCGCGCTCATGCTGGGGTTGGCGGCGTCGTGGCTGGCGCAACGCGGCAGAGCGATCGGTTTAGGCTGTTCGTTCCGCTTTACCGCGGGCGTGCGCGAGGGCGACACACTCGAGATGCGCTGGAGCGTGGCGCAGACGTACTTCAAGGAATCGTTGAGCGGTATGATCGTGTGTTTCGCGGGCGATGCCACAAACCAGGACGGGCTGGTCGCGATGACGGCCACACTTGAGATGCTGCTGCAAGAATAGTCCAAGACACAGGCACGCGCCCGCGCGGATGGGCAGGCCCGTCCTGGTCTGCGGCGAACCAGCCTTGTTGATGAAAGACACGAAAACGCCACGATCTTTCGGTGATATCGATCGTCTATTAGGCCGCGTCGGCAACAAGTATCTGCTCGTCAATGCGGCGCGCGTCCGCGCGCAGCAACTGGTGAACGGTGACGAACCGACCACGGAGGGGGCGAATCCTGAAAAAGCGGTGAGCACCGCGTTCGCAGAGATCGCCGCCGACAAGCTGGACATCGACATGAACTCCGTCCGGGTGAAAACGGGAGCCTAAGCCCTAGGGCTTGCTCCAGCGCGCGCTCGAGCGCGGCGTCTCTCGCACCACGACAGCATCGATCGACACGCGGTCACCGACCGCGTGCTGCAGCTTGTGCGCCAGCACGAGGGCGATGTTTTCGGCGGTAGTCTGCGACTGTGTCGCACGGAACTCGGGCCGCTCGTTCAGGTCGCAGTGGTCGAACTCATCGACCACGCCGCGCAGCAGGTTGAAGTCCACGACCATGCCCTGCAGCAGTTCGCTCGCGGATGCGGCGATTTCGACCGCATAACGATGGCCGTGGCGCCGGTTGCACGGCGAATCATAGGGCACGCTCAACTGATGCGCGGCGTCGAAGTGGCACTCGTAGCTGATGGAGATCAACGGCCGGCTGCACCGTGCCACAGCAAAAAGTGTAGCTGCGGCAGCACGGCGACAGCATGCGAGCGCAGATCGTCTCGCTCGAGCACGGCCTCGGCGAGCCAGCGCAGGAAACGCCCGTAGGATTCAGGCCCGCCCGCACGGCCGCTCTCGGGTTGGAAGATGATCGGCGTCTCGCGCGGCAACACGTCCGCGAGCCCGCTGACACACGCACACGCCTGGTCCAGGTCGGCCGCATCGCCGATGACGAATTTCAGTTGCATGCGGCCCGCTGCGCTGGCGCAGTATCTCCGTAAGATGAGCGGTTTGGGCGCATAGCCAGACGTGCCGATCTTGGGGCTCAACGAGAACAGTGCCACCTGCGGCAGCTGCGCGAATATGGTGCCGCTCGTCTCCACCGTCACATGATGGCCGCGCAACGATTCGACCAGCGGCCGGATGTCTTGCGCCAGCGGTTCGCCGCCGGTGATCACGACGTGGCGATAAGGCCCGGCGCTGCGCACAAGGTCGCTGACCGGCACTTCGCGACCCGCGTCCCCCGCCAAGGCGTAGGGCGTATCGCACCAGCGGCAGCGCAACGGGCAACCGTCGAGCCGGATGAAGAACGAGGGCTGGCCGATCAAGCTACCCTCGCCTTGGACGGAGACGAAGGTCTCATTCACCTTGAGGGTCGTGAGCTCGGCCGCGGCTTGCGCGCACATAGACGCAGTTTTTCGCGCCGTCGCTGCAGGCCACCCGCCGCAGCCATGCGTGATGGCAGTGACGAGAGGCAAGCCCGGGCTCGCGTCGAAGCGCCTCATTCCTTTTCAAGACGCCTGTTTGTCATTGACCGCGCCGTTTCGATCTCTGCGGAGGATATGATGGCTGCCACGCAAGCCCAAGGCATCAGGAACGTCGCCTTTATCGGACCGCACCACAGCGGCAAGACGACGCTCATCGAAGCACTCCTGGCCCACGCTGGTGCTATCCCGCGTAAAGGCGCCGTGACCGATGCGACCGCGACGACCGACCACGACCCTGAAGCGCACGCCCACCAGATGTCGGTGGCTCCAAGCTTCGCCTATCTGCAGCACAGCGGTGTGCGCGTGAACTTGATCGACTGCCCGGGTGCAGTCGATTTTCTTGAGGAGACCAAGCACGCGCTGCTCGCCGCGGACGCTGCGGTGATCGTCGTCGAAGCCGATCCCAATCGCTTGGCGCAGGTCGAGACGCTCGTCGATCATTTGGAAGCACGCTCCGTTCCCCACTGTTTCGTCATCAACCGGCTCGATCGCCCCGGCGCCGACTTCATCGCGACCTATGGATCGTTGCGCCAACGTTTCGGTATCCACGTCGTCGCCGAGCAAGCGCCGCTCGGCCAAGGCGAGAACTTCTCAGGCTACGTCGACGTCGTGAGCATGCGCGCCTTCAAGTACGGCGACGGCGGCGCGACCACGCCGACGACGTTGCCCGATAATTTCGAGACCAAAAGCCACGAGGAGCTGCTCGAGGCGCTCGCCGATTTCGACGACCACCTCATGGAAGAGATACTCGAGGGTCAAGAGCCGCCGCTGGAAGAGATCGAACGCGATCTGACGAGCGACGTCAGCGCCGACAAGATCATCCCCGTGCTCGTGGCCAGTGGCATCCGCGGTTGGGGCGTGCCGGAACTGCTGGAAGTGATCGTGCGCCAGTTCCCCGACGCAAGCACCGCCGTGCGGCTCGACCGGGCCGGCAAGGCCGTCACCCCCGCCGCCGACGCTTCGGTCGTCGCGCAGGTCTGCAAGACGATCGTGCACCCGCAAAGCGGCAAGCTTTCGATCGCGCGCATCCTCGCCGGGACGATGAACCCGGACACGCAGCTGGTCGACACCAGCCGCGGCGACACGCGCGAGCGCCCGGGCGGGCTGTACGCGTTGCAGGGCAAGAACCAGACGCCCGCCGCCAATGCCGGGCCCGGCAGCATCGTGGCGATCGCACGCTTGGAGCATGCGCAGACGGGCGACACCCTGTGCGCCAACGGCGCGAAGACGGTCATGCCCGTGCACGCGCCGCCCAAGCCGGCATTCGCGCTCGCGTTGCGGCCGCACGACCGCGCCGACGAAGCCAAGCTCTCACAGTTGCTCGTGCGCATGCGCGAAGAAGACCCGACGCTCGTGGTCGAGCGCGCACCATTCACGGACGAGCTGGTCTTGTGCGGTTACGGTGAGATGCATCTAGCGGTGACCGTCGAGCGACTGCAGCGCAAGTACAACGTCAAGCTGGATACGCAGCTGCCGCAAGTGCCCTATCGCGAGACGATCACGGGCAAGACCAAACAGCAGGGCCGCTACAAGCACCAGACCGGGGGCCATGGCATGTTCGGCGACGTGCACCTGGAGATCCAACCGCTGCCTCGTGGGGGCGGACTCAAATTCGAAGAACACATCGTGGGCGGTGTCGTGCCCAAACAATTCTTCCCCGGCGTGGAGAAAGGCGTGCGCGAAGCGCTCGAAAAGGGGCCGCTCGGCGGCTTCCCCGTGGTCGACGTGCACGTGAGCTTATACGACGGCTCCTATCACAGCGTCGATTCGAACGAGATGTCTTTCAAGCTCGCGGCGGCGCTGGCCATGCGCGAAGGCATGCCCAAGTGCAACCCGGTGTTGTTGGAGCCGGTGCAGCGCGTCGAGATCAGCGTGCCGTCCGCGTATACAAGCGTTGTGTTGCAGCAGGTCAGCGGCAAGCGCGGGCAGATTCTCAGCTACGGTCCGAGCGAGAGCCGCCGCGGCTACGATCAGGTGAAGGCGCTGGTGCCGCAGTCTGAACTGCCGCGCTATCTCACCGAATTGCGAACCGCGACGCAAGGCCTGGGCTATTTCTCCGCCGAGCACGACCACTTCGAGTACGCGCCGCCCAAGGTGGTCACGACCATCACGGCAGCCGCGAAAGAACTCGCGGCGGCCCGTTAGGCATGCGGCACACCTATTGCCGGCGGCACAACGAGGCCGCTCAGAGCAGCATGGGGCGGCGGCCCTTCGCGCTTTCCAACGCGCGGCCGCAATACGCGCCGGACCGCCCGGCTGACATCCAGCACATCGCGCTTGATCTGCGTTTCGACTTCAAAGAGCGCATCTTGTTCGGCGTCTGCCGCACGACGCTGCAAGCCGTCGGCCGGCCTTTGCGCTCGCTGGAGATGGATAGCGCACAACTGGTCATCCATTCCGTACGCACCGCGGCCGGCAAAAAGCTCGCCTTCGAAAGCGTGGGCGGCAAGCTGCGCATCGACATCGCCCCGGCGCTGCCGGCGCGCAAGGCCATGACGATCGTCATTGGTTATGAGGCGCGTAAACCGCGCCAGGGTGTTTACTTCGTCCGACCCGACAGCGGCTATCCCGACAAGCCGGTGCAGGTGTGGACGCAAGGCCAGGATCAGGATGCGCACTATTGGTTCCCATGCATCGACTATCCCAACGCGAAGGCGACGACCGAAGTGACGGCGACCGTGCCATCGGGCTATTTCGTCTTGAGCAACGGTTCGCTTGTCAATAAAAGCACGGACAACCGCGCCAAGACGACTACTTTTCATTGGCGCCAGGAGACACCGCACGTCACGTATCTGGTCTCGTGTGTCGCGGGAAGATTCGCCGGCCACAGCGACGACGTCGACGGCTTGCCCGTTTCGTACTATGTCGCGCCGGGGCGCGAGGCGGACGGGGCACGTTCCTTCGGCAGCACGCCGAAAATGCTGCGGTTTTTCAGCCGGCGCATCGGCGTGCCGTACCCGTATGCGAAGTATGCTCAGATCGCGGTCGCGGATTTCATCTTCGGGGGCATGGAGAACACGTCGGCGACGACGCAGACCGACACGACGCTGCACGACGCGCGCGCGCATCTGGATTTCTCAAGCAACAGCCTGGTCGCACACGAGCTCGCGCATCAGTGGTTCGGGGACCTGCTCACCTGTAAGGACTGGTCGCACGCCTGGCTCAACGAGGGCTTTGCGACCTACTTCGATGCGCTCTTCCGCGAGCACGACCTGGGCGAAGCGGAGTTCGACTACTACCGCTTGCAGCTGGCCGCCCGTTACTTCGAGGAAGATCGCGAACGCTACCGCCGCGCCATCGTCACGAACGTGTACGCTGAGCCCATCGACCTGTTCGACCGCCACCTGTACGAGAAAGCGGCGCTCGTGCTGCACATGGTGCGGCGCATGCTGGGGGAGGAGCTGTGGTGGGCAGCGGTCCATCGCTACGTTGACGACAACCGCGGGAAGACGGTCGAGACGATCGACCTCGTGCGCGCCATCGAGACGGTGAGCGGACGCAACCTGCGCGCCTTTTTCGACCAGTGGGTGTTCAAAGCGGGCCACCCCGAACTCACGGTCACGTATGCGTGGGACGCCGACGCGAGCAGCACACGCGTGACGATCGCCCAGAAGCAAGAGCTCAACGAGTCAACGCCGCTTTTCAGTCTTGGTCTGAGCCTTGCGTTCGGCTTCGCGCGCGGGCCCGAGGTCCAGCACCGGGTCGACGTCACGCACGCCGAGCAGACGTTCAGTTTCGCGCTTGAGCGTAAGCCCGACGTGTTCTATTTCGATCCCGACGGTGAAGTGCTCAAGACGCTCGACCTGCGCGTGCCACGCGAGATGTTGATCCGCCAGGTGCAAGGTGAAAGACATTTGCTGGCGCGCATCGACGCCATCCGCGCGCTCGCACAAGAAGCCTCCGTTGACGCGGTCGACACGCTCGAAGGCGTGCTCGCGGGCCGGGCGTTCTGGGGCGTCAAAGCGCAAGCCGCTGCCGGTCTCGCAAAGATCCGCTCGGAACGGGCCTTCGACGCGCTTGTCAAAGCGCGCGGCGTCGAGCATCCGAAAGCACGCCGTGCGGTGGCTGACGCGCTGGGCAGCTACCACACGGATGCAGCCTGTGCTGCGCTGACGCCGCTCTTGCGCAAAGACGAGTCCTACTTCGTCGAAGCCGCTGCCGCAGCCGCCATCGGTAAGACCAAAGCGAAGGCCGCGTTCGAGCTGCTGCGCAAAGCCCTCGATAAGGAATCCTGGAACGACGTGGTGCGCGCGGCCGCGTTTCGCGGCTTTGGTGCGCTCGGTGACGAGCGGGCTATCAAGCTGTGCGTCGAGTGGTCAGCCTATGGCAAGCCGGCGCACGCCAGAGATGCGGCGATCGAGGCGCTGGGAAAGCTTGGCCAAGGGAAGAAAGACGTGCGCGAGCGGCTGCTCGAACTCATCGACGACCCGGACTATCATACGCGTATGGCGGCGCTGTCCGCGCTCGAGGAGTTGCATGAAGCGGCGGCGATCCCGCGGCTGGAGCAGCTCGCGGGGCAAGACATCGACGGCCGGCTCAAGCGCCGCTGCGCCGAAGTCGTGCGTGCCATCCGCGAATACTTGGAGAAACCGGCCGAGATCAAACAGCTGCGCGACGAAGTCGATGCGCTGCGCGAGACCAACAAAGGACTGCTCGACCGGCTCGAGCGTTTGGAAGCCAAAAGCAAACCGCGCGCGACGGCGCGTTCTTAAATCCCGACCCCGTTGCGGCTACTTCGCGAGCATCACCGAGGTCGACTTCACCATGACGGTGACCGCATCGCCGACTTCGAGCCGCAGTTCGTGCGCCGACTCCGCGGTGACGATCGCGACGATATGATTGTCGCCGACCCGAACCGTGACTTTCGCCATCAGCCCGTTCACCTCGATGTCCTGCACGGTCCCCGGTAGTTTGTTGCGAATGCTAAATTGCATGTTCATGGCCCACCTTGCCGGGCGCCGGTCGGCGGCAAATCGAAAGCGCTAATACGCATGCGCTGATCGTCTGCGGATCGTCGATGTCGCAGCGCAGCAAGCTGCGGACGCGGTCTAAGCGGTAACGCACGCTGTTGCGATGCAAGAACATGCGCTCCGCGGTCTTGTCGACGCGCAGCCCGCATTCGTAATACGTCTGTAACGTCTGCAGCAGGTTGTGGCCACGCTCTCGGTCCTCGCGTTCCAGCGGTGCGAGCATGCGCTGGCATTGCGCGAACATCTCGCCGTCGGCCCGTAGCAGCTCGGTGGCCCGGCGCAGCGTTGACTCGTGCAGATGGGCGGTGACGCTGCGGATCACTGCGGTAACGGCGAGAAGGTCACGAGGTTGCCGCTCGGGTCGAGCGCTAAAAGGACCGATCCGGTCGGGTCGACATGCAGCGACTGCAGCGGCAACGCGTAGAAGCCGCGGTCGGCATTGATCTGGCCGTTGAAAGCGATCTGCAACGTCCCCAGCAGAGAACCGGGCGACGCGCCCACGCCGTTGTTCGCACCGACCCAGTGGCCGATCTGATAGCCGCCGGTCGTGGTGGAGCCGAGCATGCCGTAGAAATTCACGCCGTCGATGGTCGCAACGTTCGCAGAGGGGGGAGGCGTGAGGTTGAAGGGGTTTTTTGTGGCGGGTGAGAGGCCCGCGATGGTCCATGAGGCACCGTCGGTGTGGAACAGCTCGAACGCGAAGGTGAGTGATAGGCCGGCGATCGTCTGCACGGCGTCATTGCTGTACAGGCCTCGATTGCTCGTATAAGAATATGAGTTCGACGTCCGTCCACCGCCGCCTAACACGAACGCGGCCCACGTCACCGTGCCGTGGGTGTCATCCTGCGCGATGAAGACGTGCAGATTGTCGGCGGCGATGCTGCGCACACCCCCGGCCGGCAAACCGTCGGAAAAACTGAGCAGCGGCGTACAGGTGGTGACACCGCCGGCCGGCGGCGCGCATTTCTGCACGGTGCCGAGCGAATCCACGAACCAATCGGCCCCGTTGGTGTCAATCGCAACGCTCCGCGGCTGGTATGCCGCAGGCAGCGTATACGAGCCGCTGCTCGCGCCCGCGCCGACCTCCACGAAGCCATAGCGGCCGCCCCCGGCGGCGTTGCCGAGCGCGCCGACTGCCCCAGGCACCGACGGATCGAAGGCGATATCGAACGCGCCGATGCCCAAGCCTTGGATGCTTGAAGGCGCGGTGATCGATGGTCCAGGGCCGGGTCCGCCGCCGCCACGCTCGTTGTGGTGGTGCAATGCGGTCAAGCCGATGCCCAACCCGACGAGCGCGAGCAAAGCCACAAGGGTCTGCGATTGCGCCGGCACTTTGCTGCCCGTGTCGATCGGCTGCGAGCAACTCGCAAGCGACAGCGAGAGCGTGCACGTGATCAGCAGCACTGCCACGCACTGCGCGAAACGTCGTTTCATAGGCGCTACAGCTTAGGTCTGAGCGCGGCAAAACCCCGCATGAATCCAGCGCCGACCCGTCAAACTGGCGGGCATGAAGAGTGAGTCCAAAGTGCGGGCTTCGTTGCCGGATGGCCTGACCGCCGACGCCTTGCGGCAGATGTATCGCTTCATGCTATTGACGCGGCTGCTCGACGACCGCGCGTTCGCGCTCAACCGCCAGGGCAAGATCCCCTTCGCCGCCACCTGCCGCGGACACGAAGCAGTGCAAGTGGGCGCCGCCTTCGCCTTGAAGCGCGGCACCGACTGGATCGTGCCATACTACCGGGATACGGCGCTTGCGATCGCCGCAGGCGTCACGCCGCGCGAGCAGCTCATGTGTTTGTTCGCGCGGAAGGACGACATCTTCTCAAGCGGCCGCCAGTTCCCCAACCATTATAGCGTCCCCGATCGCAACATCGCGAGCATTTCGAGCATCATCGCAGCGCATGTCACGCACGGCGTCGGCATGGCGCTCGCGTTTCAGATGCGCAAGCAGCCGAGCGTCACGCTCATCACCTTCGGCGAGGGGTCCACGAGCGAAGGCGAATGGCACGAAGCCCTCAATTTTGCCGGCATCCACAAAGTACCGGCGGTGTTCTTGTGCGAGAACAACGAATTCGCCATCTCGGTGCCGCAAAAACTGCAGATGGCCGTGCCCAACGTCGCCGACCGCGCTGCGGCCTACGGGATACCGGGCGTCATCTGCGATGGGCACGATCCGGTCGCGACCTTCCTCACCGTGCGCGAAGCGGTGGACCGAGCGCGCGCCGGCCACGGTCCGACCCTCGTCGAGGCGAAGTGCCACCGCGCCCTGTCACACACAAGCGACGACAACCAGCTGACCTACCGCAGCGTTGACGAGATCGAGGCGTTGAAGACCAAAGATCCGCTTCCGCGCTTCGAGGCCTGGCTCAAAGACCGAGGGCTCATCGATGACGCTGCGATCGCGGAGATCAGACGCGAGGCCGAGTCGGAAGTCGACGCCGCGACCGATTGGGCGGAAGAGCAGGCGCCGCCGACCGAAGCGGACCTCTACACGCATGTCTATGCCGCCGGCCCTCTCTCGTAGGCGGTTACGATGGCGACGAAGACAGTCTTGGACGGCGTGCGGGATGCCATGCACTCGGAGATGACGCGTGATCCTCACGTGTTCATCATGGGCGAGGACGTAGGCCCGCGCGGCAACGTCTTCCGAATCACCGCCGGCTTTTTGGAAGAATTCGGCAATGAGCGCGTCATCGACACACCGCTTGCGGAGGCGTCGATTGTCGGCGTCGCTATCGGCGCGGCGATGGCCGGCATGCGCCCGATCGCGGAAATACAGTTCGCCGACTTCATCTATCCGGCATACAATCAGATCGTCGGCGAAGCCGCCAAGATCCGCTACCGCAGTGCGGGTGGCAACACGTGCCCGCTCGTCATCCGCACGCCGTATGGCGGCGGCGTGCGTGGCGCGCTTTCGCATTCGGTGAGCATCGAGGCGCTATTCTATCATGTGCCCGGGCTGAAGATCTGCGTGCCGTCCACGCCGGCCGATGCGCAAGGCATGCTCACGAGCGCCATCCGCGACAATGATCCGGTGCTGTTCTTGGAGCACAAGCGCACGTATCGTCTCATAAAAGGTGAAGTGCCCGACGGCGACTATACGGTGCCGATCGGCAAGGCCGACATCGCTCGGCCGGGCAAAGACCTCAGCGTCATCACCTACGGGCTGATGCGCCACTTCGCGCTCGAAGCCGCGGAAGCGGCCGCCAAGGATGGGGTCGAGGCTGAGGTTATCGATCTGCGCTCGATCCGGCCGATGGATCGCGAAGCGATCCTCGCGAGCGTGCGCAAGACACGTCGCGCCCTCATCGTCCACGAAGATCAAAAATTCGGCGGCGTGGGTGCCGAGGTCGCGGCGGTCATCGGCGAGGAAGCGCTGTTCGATCTCGACGCGCCCATACGCCGCGTGTGCGGCCCAGACGTCCCCGCGATGGGCTACGCGAAGGAATACGAAGAGGCATTCATGCCTAGCCCGCAGCGTATCGCCACGGCGATGCGCGAGCTCGCCGCGTTTTAAAGGAAGATGCGCGTGGCCATCGTCAGCATGCCGCAGCTAGGGGAGACCGTCACCGAAGGAACGGTCGGACGCTGGCTCAAGAAACAAGGCGACGCCGTCGCCAAGTATGAGCCCTTGCTCGAGGTCGAGACCGATAAAGTCGCGTCCGAGATCCCGTCGCCATTCGCGGGGACCCTCAGCAAGATCTTGGTCGAGGAGGGCACGACGGTGCCGGTCGGTGCGCCGGTGTGCGAGATCGGCGAAGCGGCTGCGGCGTCTAAGCCGTCTGAGGTCCAACCATCCGAAACGGCGGCTGCACCTGCCAATCGGGTGCCGCTCGCGACACCGAGCCAAAGCGCTTCCGACCGCGCATCGCGGGCCGCGCCCGAAGACGGCGTACGATACTCACCTGCCGTGCGCAAGCTCGCGCGCGAACATCATATCGATCTTCGCAGTCTCCCAGGCAGCGGACGCGGTGGCCGCCTGACCGCGCAGGATGTCCAGCGGGCGCTCGACTCTGGTTCAGCTGGCGCAGCACGCGTACCATCCCCAGGCACCGCCGCCGCTCCACAGCGCGTCCCCATCAGTGCACCGCAGCCCGTGCCGATCGCGCCGCCGGCCGACGGCGATACCGTCGTGCGTGTGAGCCAGATGCGCAAGACGATCGCCGAGCGAATGGTGCTCTCCAAGACCACCATTCCGCATGCCTGGTCGATGGTCGAAGCTGACGTCAGCGACGTCGTGC
>JALYZS010000199.1 GCA_030948745.1 Vulcanimicrobiota bacterium
GTATTGCAGTAATCGGAGAAGACCGAGCTGAACTTCGGCAACAGGATAAAGCTCAAGGTCTTGTGAGACGTGTGATTGTAGACCTTGATGTTCTGCGTTGAGACGTGCTCCACGCGACCCACCCAGATGTTGGTCTTCGCCTGCGCCGTTTGCGGCGCGGCGAGCATGATGAGAAGCGCCAGCGTCCACGCTGACAGCATAAAGAAACCAAGCTTACGCATTCCCTCGTCCTCCTTCAGTTGAGCGCACTCCTTATACCCAACGCGGGCATTTCTAAGAACGTTCCACGGTTCTGGAGCTCCCTGAAGCAGCCGCTTGGTTGCTTTCGCTCGTGCGGAAGTGTGCACGCATGCGGTCGACATCCCGGCCCATCTGCAGCACGAGCGCGGAAACATCCGCAAAGCGTTCCTGAGTGCGTAAAAAATGCCACTCCGTCAAGGCGATCTGGTGGCCATAGATGCTGGCGCTCAAAGCCGGTATGTACGTCTCGATCGTAAAGTTGCGACCGCCGAACGTGGGCTTGTCACCCAGACTCGTGACCGCCTCGTAGCTTCTCCCTTCATAGCGCGCACGGCAGGCATACACGCCCGGACCGGGGATGAGTTTCTCGACCGGCCCGGCGATGTTCGCAGTCGGATAGCCCAGCTCGTGGCCGCGCCCATCACCCATCACCACATCGCCGCGCAACTCGTAGGGCGAACCAAGCAATGCGTCTGCCTCGACAAAGCGGCGCTCGCCGATCAAGGCCCGGATGCGCGAGCTCGAGACCTTCTCACCGTCACGCTCCAAAAGGGGAGCCGCCTCGAAGACGCAGCCGCGCGCCGTCAAGATCTTCTCTGCGAGCGTGGCATCCCCACGACGACCTTTGCCGAAGCGCCACTGGTCGCCGACGATGAGCGTGCTCGTGTGCAGACGCGTCACGAGCATTGTCTCGACGAACTCCTCGGCCTCGAGGCTTTGGATTCGCTCGTCGAACGGTAACAAGAACAACACGTCCAGCCCGCACCCGGCCAGCAGGTTCACCTTCTCATCGATCGTCGTGAGATAGAGCCGCCGCGCCTGTGGGTCCAAGAATTCTTGCGGATGCCGGTCAAACGTGAGCGCGCCAGCGATCTGTCCGGGTTTGCGCTGCGCCAGCAACCGCGACAGCACTGCCCGGTGGCCGATGTGGACACCGTCGAAGACGCCGATGCTCAACAGGAGTCGTGCGTCGGCGGCGTAGTGGTCGAGCGAGCGGACGATGCGCATCTAGTGCTAAGGGTTCGTGAGTTCCACGTGCTTGCCCGCTACGCGAGCTCTGCCGGGTAGGCCAGAACGCGCGTCGGTGCCACCACACCGGTTGCTGCGATGAAACGCCCCGAGCCAAGCAGCTGGCGTTCATGCACGAGCAATAATTCCCCACCATCGGCCAGGTCGGCGTGCACGCCGCGCGCATCGACCTTGACGTCATTCCCGAACACGAAGCGCCGCGCGGAGGGGAGGTCGAGAGCCACGCGCGGCAGCGGCAGGACGTGGAGCGGATCGATGATGGCGGATGCTGCTGAGCGTGCGAGCTCCTCGGGCAGCACTGCGTCGCGCAACGAGAAATCGCCGGCTCCGACGCGGACGAGCATGCCCATGTGCGCGGGCATCCCCAACGCACGCCCAAGATCTTCGCACAACACCCGCACGTACGTGCCGGCCGCGCATTCCACAAACAAACGCGCCCGATCGTCCGGCCTGGCGCCCTGCGTGGGCTGCGCCTGGTCGAGCACGCGCAACTCCTCGATGCGCACTTCGCGCGCTTTTCGGGGCACGCTCATGCCCGCATGCGCGCTGCGATACAACGCCCGCCCGCCGACCTTCAGCGCGGAGTGCATGGGAGGCAACTGGCTGATGGTCCCGACGAAGGATCGCACCGCATCGGATAGGCCTTCGCGCCACCGCGCTGGCACCGCCGCCTGCTCGAGTATGACGCCCGAACTATCGGCGGAATCGGTTCGCACCCCGACGATCAATTCGAAGATATAGCGTTTGCGTGCGTGCGGCATCAATGGCAGCAAACGGGTGGCTCTATCGAGCGCCAGCACGAGCACGCCGCAAGCATTCGGATCGAGCGTGCCCCAGTGACCGACAGCACTGCTGCCGGTGATGCGCTTCACCCAGTTGCCGAATGCGGCCGAACTGATGCCGACTGGTTTGCAGGCATTGATAAAACCGAACCGGGATAGCGCCAATCAGGAGTGCGCGGCATGCGCTGCCGCCATCTCGACCCGCACGGCCTCGAGCGTGCGCGACAGCGCCGACGGCAAAGGCCCCGGCAGGGTCGCACCAGCAGCACGGAAGTGGCCGCCGCCGTCGAGCCGCTTCGCCATGCTCATGACGTTAAATCGTCCGCGCGACCGCAGGCTGAGCCGATAGCTACCGTCGGGTGATTCTTTCAGCAAGGCGGCGACTTCGCAACGATCGACCGCGCGCAAGGCTCCGACGACGTCTTCGAGGTCCTCATGCGTCGCGCCAAACTCTTCGAGCAATGCTTGGCTGACGACGGAATAGCAGATCCCGTCGTCGGTGAGCACGGCCTCGTCGAGCGTGCGGCCGAGCACCTTTTGCCCGCTCAGCGTCCGCGTTTGATAGAGCTGCTCGGTGATGAGATCTTTATTGGCGCCGACGTTCACGAGCGCTGCCGCGAGGCGCAGCGTGTGCGGCTTGGCGTTGCTGTATAAGAAACACCCGGTGTCGGAGATGAGCGTCGTGAGCAAGCAGGTGGCTATGTCGGGCGTGATCTTCTCGCCCAGCGCGGCGATGAGGTTGAGCACGAGGACGCCGGTCGCGGCTTCCGCTTCCAAGACATAGTTCCAGCGTCCGAAACGGCGATTGCCCAAGTGATGGTCGACGTTGACGATGCGCTCCGCCGGCACCCATTGCAGTGCTTGGCCCGCCCGCGATTGATCGCTCATGTCCAAGAACACGAAGACCGCATCCTCGCCCACATCCTCAAAGGTGCGTTGTGTCTTTTCCGCATTCGGCAAAAACTGCAGGTTCTTGGGCACCTCGTCGTCCAAGAAATATTTGACGTCTTTGCCCATCGCGCTGAGCGCCAGGCCCAACGCGAAGCCGCTGCCAAGCACATCGCCATCGGGCTTTTCGTGGGCACACATCACGAATTGTCGGTGATCGCGAAAGCATGCGACGAGCGTAGGATCGGCCACGCCGCTGGCCCTACCGTTCGTGGTGGTGACCTTTTCGCTCATCTGCTCGCCGCACCTCATCGATAATGGTCGTCACGCGCACCCCGCGCGCGATGGAGTCATCTCGCACGAACGTCAGCGCCGGCGTGCGACGCGTGCGCATCCGTTTGCCGAGCGTGGAGCTTAGAAATCCCGCGGCCGACTGCAACCCTTTCATGGTCTCGCGCGCCACCCGATGGTCGCCCATGGGGCTCGCGAACACCCGCGCTGAGCGCAGGTCGGGGCTGACGTCGCAACCCGTGATCGTCACAAAGCCCACGCGCGGATCCTTGAGCTCCTCGTGCACGATCTCACTGAGCTCGCGCACGATCTCGTGCTCGATCCGCATAAGCCGCTGGCTCTTGACGGCAACGTCGTCTGGCATGCTTTTTATCACCGTACGTCTGTTCGATGTCTAGGCGGTCGTGGACCGCCTTGCGCGCTCACTCGCTGGATTCGCCGGCGTCCTCATCGTCTTCATCCAGCCATGCGCGCGCCTGATCATCCTTTATATGGCCGCGCGCCCATTGCCGCACTGCCTGCGCTCGTTCTTCTTCGCCGCATTCGACCAGCGCATCGACTAGCTGCGACGCGGTCATCGCCCAGCGCTCGTCCGGCTCGTCCACCCCCAGCAGCACCGCCGCCGCGAGGTGTGCGACCGACGGCGACCACTTGGAAAGATTCGCATAGGCCGCGCCCAGATCGGCGTGCAGCCCCGCGGATCCCGGGTAGAGATCTACGCCGCTGCGCAATAGGTGCTCTTCGCGTTCATCGTTACCGAGCTCGAGGCACAACGATGCCATGAGCTGGACGCCCTCGGGACCAAGCTCGCCCGCGTTTTCGAGCGGCTCGAGCAAACGCAGGGCGCGACCGAGCTCGGCTCGCTGCTCGGCCGACCACGGCTCTTCACCGTCCCCGTGCGCGACGATGACGTTGAAATAGATCTCGTGGGCCTGATCGACGACGTCGCGGTCCATGTCAGCGATGGGACGCGGTCTCTAAGACGCCGCGCTGGGAGCGAACTGCTCGGTCGTGAAGGCTTCCAGCACATCGCCCTCTTTGAGGTCGTTGTAGTTCTCGATCGCCATACCGCACTCGTAGCCCTCCGCCACTTCACGGACATCGTCTTTGAAGCGTTTGAGCGACGCGAGCTTGCCTTCGTAGATCACGGCGCTGTCGCGCAGCAGCCGGATGCGTGAATCGCGCGTGACCTTGCCGCTGCGCACGTAGCAGCCCGCGATCGTCCCGACCTTGCTGACCTTGAATGTCTGACGGATCTCAGCCTGGCCTTGCACGACCTCGCGCGTCTGCGGCTTGAGCATGCCTGTGAGCGCGGCCTTCACCTCATCGATGACGTTGTAGATGACGTCGTAGAGACGAAGATCGACGCCTTCGGTCTCGGCTTTGCGGGTGATCGTGGCATCCGGCCGGATGTTGAAGCCGATGATGATCGCACTTGATGCACTCGCCAGCATGACGTCGGATTCGTTGATACCGCCCACGCCGGTATGGATGACACGCGTGCGCACCTCATCGTTCGCCAAGCCGTCGAGCTGCGCGCGCAACGCTTCCACGGAGCCTTGGGCGTCGGCTTTGATGATGAGGTTGAGGTCGCGCTGGCCGCCCTCTTTGGCTTGTGCCAAGAAACCATCTAAGGTGACAGCGCGGCGCGCGCTCGCCATGCGCTGCTCGCGTTTGCGCTGGCTGCGCTTGGCAGCCAGCTCCCGGGCATCGCGCTCGTCGGAGACGACCTCCAAGATGTCGCCGGCCGCGGGGACGTCGGACAGGCCCATGATCTCGGCCGGAATGGCGGGACCGGCGCGCTTGATCGCTTGCAGCTTGTCGTCGAACAGCGCACGCACGCGGCCCCAGGTCGCGCCGACCACGACGATGTCGCCCACCCGCAACGTGCCGTTTTTCACGAGCGCGGTGGCGACCGGCCCGCGCGAGCGGTCCAGCTGCGCTTCGATGATGACGCCCTGCGCGCGGCGGTTCTTGTTGGCTTTGAGGTCGAGCAGATCGGCGTTGAGCAGCACCATCTCCAAGAGCTCGTCGATGCCGGTCTTCTGTTTCGCCGATACCGGGATGAACTGCGTCGTGCCGCCCCAGTCCTCGGGCGTCAGGCCATTGTCGGACAGCTGCTGCTTCACGCGATCGACGTTGGCGTTGGGTTTGTCGACTTTGTTCACGGCGACGACGATTGGCACGCCCGCCGCGCGCGCGTGGTTGAGCGCCTCAATGGTCTGCGGCATAACGCCGTCATCCGCCGCGACGACGAGGATCGCCACGTCGGTGACCTTGGCGCCGCGCGCACGCATCTCGGTGAACGCCTCGTGACCGGGCGTGTCGATGAACGTGACTTTGCGATCCCCGGTCTCCACCGTATAGGCGCCGATGCGCTGCGTGATGCCACCGGCTTCGCCTGCCGCGACTTTGGTCGAGCGTATCGCGTCGAGCAGCGACGTCTTGCCGTGGTCGACGTGACCGAGAACGGTGACGACCGGCGGGCGCGGCGTGAGCGAGCCTGCGGGATCGCTGTCCACGACGATCTCGGCGACTTCCTCGCCTGCCTCTTTGACGATCAAATTGAAGCCGAAACGGCGCGCCACTTGCGAGGCGGCGTCGGGAGCGATGTGCTGGTTGATGGTGGCCATCGTCCCCATGCGGATGAGCTGTGCGATCACCTGACCGGCGGGAACGCTCATGGTCGCGGCGAGTTGCTGCACGGTGATCAGATCGGGGATCTCCAGATCTTTGAACACCGCTGGCTCCGCCACAGGCATGGCCGACGATGCCGCCTTATGGCGCGGCTGATTCTTTTTGAGCAGCTCCTCGCGCTCGCGCTCTTTGCGATCGCGCTCAAGATCCTCACGCGAACGTTTGCGGCCGCCCGTCGACGGTGCGGGACCTGTGCTCGGCATTGGCCCTACAGGCGGCATGCCAGGGCGGCCCGGCATTGGACGGCCTGGCATCGGTCTGCCCGGCATGGGGCGACCGGGTATAAATCCATCGCGGCGCACTGGCGCGCGCGTGATCGTGCCTGGCCCCGGTTGCGGCGCGTTGAGCGGTCGGGCCGGCGGGCGTGCGGGCACGACCGGGCGAGCTTGGGCTGGCACAGGCGTCGAAGGGCTGGCGGATGCTGCCGGGATGACCTTGTGCACCGGCACGGGTCGCGCCGTCGCGCTGCGCTGTCCTGCCGGAACCGGCTTGAGCGTTGGCGGCGCTTCGCTGGCAGTCGTGGGAGCGCTGGCTGCGATCGCAGGCTCAGGCTGCGGCGCGGGCTCACGGACTGGGGTCGTCATAGGCGCTGCGGTCGCGACGGCTTCGCTTGCGACTTGCACCGGCGGCGCTACCCTGGGGGCAGGAGCGCCGTTGCCAGCCGCGGGTTTCGCGGCCGGTTTATGCGCCTTTGCGGCCTGAGCCAAATTGCCGAGCAAGACGCCTTTCACGATGCGCGCGCGGTGTTCGTCGATGAGGCTCATATGCGTCGAGGCTCGGATGCCGACCTTGCTCAGCAGCGCTATGGTCTCTTTGCTCGAGAGATTCAGTTCCTTCGCTAGTTCGTGGACGCGTACGGTTGAAGCCATTCTTTCCTTAGATACGACAGCGGCGTTGATATTCCGGCGTCAGGCGGGGGCCGAAGCTTGCGCCAGCGAGCGGTAACGCTTGTTCTTCTTCACGAGCTCGGCGCAGCGTGCCGAGCAAAGGTAGGCGCCGCGGCCTGGCAGGCGCCGCCCCGGGTCCGCGTGCCAATGCCCGCTGCTGTCGAGGGCGTAGCGCGTAAGCGCACGCTGTTCCAGGCGCTGCCTGCAGCCCACGCATTGGCGAATGGGTGTATGACCCTTTTCAGCTTGCTTACTCCCCACCAGCCGTCCTCTCCACCGGCGTTTCGGCCGCGGCAGCGTCTGGTGCCTCTGCCTCGCCGCTCGCCGTCTCTGCCGCGCTGTTCGCCTCGTCCAGCGCGCGCTGGATCTCTTGCAAACGGCGGATGAGATCTTCGTCTTCGGCGAGCATCTCCGGTGTCAGCTGGACGCCGGTCTCTTCAGCGGCGATCTCGGCCATGGCGGCGACGTGCTCGTGCTCCTTCTCTTCCTCTGCTCGCTGCGCGACGACTTCGTTCCATTGCTCCTCGCTGTGGATGTCGATGCGCCAACCCGTGAGCTTGGCGGCGAGGCGGACGTTCTGGCCTTCCTTGCCGATAGCCAGGGACAGTTGGTATTCCGGCACGACGGCTTCCGCCAGATGCTCACGCTCGTTAAGATGCACCGCCAAGACCTTCGCGGGCTGCAGCGCGTTGACGACGTACGTCGCCTGGTCGGCGGCCCATTGGATGACGTCGATCTTCTCGCCGTGCAGTTCTTCGCTGATGTTGTTCACGCGCGAGCTGCGCGGACCCAAACACGCGCCCACGGCGTCGATGTCCTCTTCGTCGGTCCACACGGAGACCTTTGAGCGCGACCCCGCCTCGCGTGCGATGTCTTTGATCTCCACGAGGTTTTGGTACACCTCGGGGATCTCGTGCTCGAACAACCGGCGGATGAGATTCGGATGGGCGCGCGACAGGATGACTTGCGGCCCCTTGTTCGTCTTGCGCACTTCCATGACATAGACGCGGATGCGCCCGCCGATGCGGAACGTCTCGCGCGGCACCTGCTCCGACAGCGGCAGGATCGCTTCCGCCTTTTCCAAGTCGATGAACATGTTGCGCTGCTCGTAGCGCAGCACCGTGCCCGTGATGAGCTTATCAAGTTTCTCGTTGAACTCATCAAAGACCATGTCGCGTTCGGCTTCACGGATGCGCTGGACGATGACTTGCTTGGCGGTCTGCGCGGCGATGCGGCCGAATTCTTTCGGCGTGACTTCGACATCGTAGTTGTCGCCGAGCTTGTACTGATCGCCGGCCTCCGCTACATTGACCTCCAGTGCCGGGTCGGTGACCTCTTCGACGACACTGCGGCGCGCGAAGACGCGATACGATCCATTATTGCGATCGACGACGACGATCGGGTTGCCGACGGCCTCAGCCTCGCGCACGAAATTGCGCTTGTAGGCCGAGACGAGCGCCGCCTCAAGCGCGTCGATGAGCGTGTCGAACGAGAGGTTGCGATCGCGCTCGAGTTCTTTGAGCGCGGCGATGAGCTCGGGGTTCGCGGTGGCCGGAGCCATCGCCGCCGAGCCGTCACCGCCCGTCGCTGTCTTCTTCGACGTCTTCCGTGGGGCCATTGCCTGTTCGTGTCCCTTTAGACTAGGAAAGGAGTGGGCTGACCCACTCCTCTCGGAATATCATGGTTATTGTACTATAGGCGCCGCGGCCTCGCAAGGGGTTGGACTAGCGTGATTTCGACTTTTTCAAATCATCGCGCGGGTCATAGACGAGGTTGGCGCGCTTGATCGCGGCGTACGGGATCGCAGTCAATCCCACATACTTGTCAGCGACCGTCACCGCGTTGTCGTCGGCGGCTGCGATGGTGCCCGTGAACTCCGTGCGGTTGCCGATACGCATGTTGGTGATAAGGTTGATCTCTTTGCCCTGGAAGCGACGGTAATGATCGGGCTTGAGCAACGGCCGTGCCACGCCCGCAGAAGCGACTTCTAATTGGAACAGCGGCACCACCGGTGCGAGCTCGTCCATACGCCGCTCGATGTGGCGCGCGACGGCTTCACACACTTCGGTGCCGACACCGCCTGGCCGATCGATGAGCAGGCTGATGTGATACATGCCGCGCTCTCGCCGGATGCTGGATCGCAGGACCTCGAGGTCTTGAAAGGCTGGAACGCTCGGCAATGCTGTGCAGATATCTTCGATCTGGGTTTGCAACAGGCTGAACATCTGCTCACCCATCCACGAACGGGCGCACGCTGACGCCGGCCGCCTGGAGTGCTGCGCGTACCTGCAGCGCCGTTGCCGGCGCTTGCGGATGGTCACCGTGAATGCACAGCGTTTGCGCCTGCACGTCGATCGCGGAGCCGCCGACTGTGCGTACGCGTCGCTGGGTCGCGATCGACAGCGCTTGCGCCGCGACCTCGTCGCTGCAGCGCAGCACCGCGTCAGCATGTTCGCGCGAGCGCAAAGAGCCGTCGGCTTCATAGCGCCGGTCGCAGAAAGCCTCCGACGCGGTGCGTAGACCCGCTGCCGCGGCGGCCGCGATCGCCAGCGACCCCGCCAAACCGACGAGCACGAGCGATGGATCGAATGCCGCCACCGCTTGGGCGATCGCCGCCGCGAGCGTGGCGTCCTTAGCGCTATCATTGTAGAGCGCGCCATGCGGCTTCACGTGCGTCAGCCGAGCCCCCAGCGTTTGGGCGACCGCTTGCAGCGCGCCGAGCTGATAGGCGAGCACGCAGCGCAAGGCTTGGGCTCCGGGCTTTTGGGGGGTTCTGCCAAAGCTCGCGCGATCGTCATACGATGGGTGGGCGCCGATCTTGACGCCATGGCGCAGCGCCGCCTGGATCGTAGCGCCGATCACCTCGGGACCTCCCGCGTGCAACCCACAAGCGATGTTCGCGCTCGTGACCGCTTCGAACAATGGCTCAGCGTCACCCCAGCCGAGCGCGCCGAATGATTCGGCGACATCGGCGTTGAGATCGATCTGCAGCGAGGACGTCATGTGGGCGAGCCGATCCGCTCGCAGGCGCGCAGCCGCTCCTCCAACGCACTGGCGGCCTGTGCCTGCGTGACTGGGTGCAATGCAACGAGTTCGCCGGGCCGCAGTTGTGCCGCCAACGGCAGATCGGCGCGGATGACCACCCACGCGACGCCGTAGCCGCCAGTGGTCTGGTGGTCGCACAGCAGGATGATCGGCTGGCCGTCGTGATCCACTTGCACGCAACCGGCGCAGACACCGAACGACACGGCATCCCAGCCGTAGGGTGCGATCCTGCCGCCCGCGAGCCGGATGCCTTGGCGGTTGGCATGGGGCGTCACCCTGAACGCCGCTTCGCCCTGTGCAAGCGCCGCGCCGCTCGGACCGAGCCTGCGCAAATGCGGGCCCGGCAACACGCGCAGCGTTTGCTGCGCCGACCACGCCGGCCGATCATCTGGCGGCACCTGCCGCAGGGGAGCGTCCGCATCGGTTTGCCGTAAAGCGAGGATGTCACCGGCACGCAACGCGCGTCCCTGGTGGCCGCCGAAACCCGCGCTGACGTCGGTGCTGGCGCTTCCCATCACGACATCAGCCTCGAGGCCGCCGCCAAAAGCGACGTAGGACCGCACACCCGACGTCGCGGGGTGGACCTGCACGCGATCGCCCGCTCGCAACGGCAGCGTTCGCCACGGCTCTGCCGGGCTCGCGTTGATGCTGAGATCCGCAACCGCACCGGTGACGGCTACCTCCATCGCGCCATCCGTGACGAACGTAATCCCGTCGAGCGTCGTCTCGATGAGGGGCGCGTCGAGATCGGCGAATACGAGCCGGTTGGCGGCGCACGCCGAGTACCAGTCCGCCGCTCCGGCCGGAGAGACACCGAAAGCGGCGACGTTTTGCCGCCCCTGGTCCTGCACGGTGGAGAAAAGACCGCCCCGTACCACCTCGACCGTGCGTTTCATGGCTATGCGCTCTGCGTGACCGTCGCGACCTGCAACGAATCCGCTCTGAAGAAGTCCACCGCATCGCCCGGCGCGAACAGCGCCGGTGGAGTTTGCCCGGCCGAGAATACCTCGCCGCCTGTGCGCCCGATCAGCCGCCATCCACCGGGCGTCGCGCGAGGATAGATCCCGCATTGGCCCGCGGCGATCGCGACGCTGCCCATGGCAACGCGGCGCCGCGGCGTGCCGAGCCGGCTCACGGCAAGCGAGGCAGGCAACCCGAGCATATATGGAAAGCCGGCGGTATAGCCTAAAAACGCCACCCGGTAATGCGCAGCGCAGAACCGCTCGACGAGTTGTTGGGCGCTGATCTGCAGCTGTTCGCACACGTCGCCGATGTCCGGGCCGCTTTCGTCATCGAAGCACACTCCCACGCGAAAGCGGCGCGGCGCCATCTGCCGCCCGCTCAGCGATCCGAGCAAAGCGCCCCGCACGCACGCCAGGATCGTCGCCATACCCACCACTTTTGGATCAAACCGCACGAGCACCGTGTCGTAAGCCGGCACCACGTCGGCCACGCCTGCCGTCACAGCGTCGCGGATGAGCTCGCAGGCCGCCCAGACGCGTTCCACGACCGCTTGCTCGATGAGACCCTCGCCCAACCGCACGAGCACAGCGGCGTCGCCGAGCGGGGCGATATCGTAGTGCTCAGCCGACTCGCCAAGCCGCCCAGTAAAGGATGTCATGCGAATCGAAGCTGCCATGGATGAGGGATTTCCATTTCTCGCCGCGCCCCAATCGAGCGGACCAGATCCGCTGGCGGCCGTGGGGGTCCGCTGCGTTCAAAGCCGCCAAGGATGAGACGAAGCCGGTGCTGCTGGGGATCTCCGCCGTATGGTGCCACTGGTGCCATGTGATGGACGAAACCACCTATTCGGACAGCGCCGTCATCAACCTTATCAATGACCACTTCGTGTCGATCCGAGTGGACAACGATCGACGGCCTGACGTCAACGCCCGCTACAACATGGGTGGCTGGCCGACGACCGCCGTGCTCTCTCCCGAGGGCGAGATCCTCTTCGGCGGCACATACCTGCCGCCGGACGACATGCGTCACGTGCTCGAGCAGATACGCTCATTGTACGCCGATGCTCAGAGCCGGCTCTCGCTCACGTCGCGCATCCAAGAACTGCGTGCCGCACGTTCCGCCCGCTCGCTCACACCGCGCGGCGGCGAGCTGGATCCTGCCACGGCACGCAGCCTGCTAGATTCGATCGGCAAGGAATACGACGCGCGCTTCGGCGGTTTCGGCCAAGAGCAGAAGTTTCCACACGTGGCGGTGTTGCAATTCCTTTTGGATCATTGCGCACGCACAGACGACCCAGGCGCACGCTCGATCATCACGACGACCTTGCATGCCATGGCCGGCGGGGGGATGTACGACCGTGTGTTCGGCGGTTTCTTCCGCTACTCGACGACCCCGGACTTCAGCGTGCCGCATTTCGAGAAGATGCTCGAAGATCTCGCGGGGTTGCTGTGGGTGTGCGCGCGCGCAGGCGCCATGTTCGACGACCCAGGCTTGCGGGCTGTGGCGATCGACGTCAAGCGCTATATGGACGAACATCTGTGGAACGCGCGCTGGCACGGCTACGGCGGAAGTCAGGACGCGGACGAGGCGTATTACTCGCGCAGCGCGACCGGCCGCGCCGGGCTTGCCGAACCCTACGTCGACCCAATTATCTACACCGCCTGGAACGCGCACGCCGCGATCGCATTGCTCGCCGGCGCATCCTTGCTTCGTGTCCAGCTTCCGGATGCAGCCGAATGGGAACGGCGCGCGCTCGAGATCCTCGAGCACGCCTGGTCCGACGCGCGCGTGGACGGACTCATGCTGCGCTATTACGATGGAGCGCCGCACGTGCGCGGGCTGCTCGTCGATCAGAGCTGGACGCTACGCGCGTTGCTGCAGGCGTTCGCGACGACGGGGCGGCCGGAGTGGCTGGGGCGGGCGGGGCAGCTGATCGCCAGCCTGGAAACCCTCTACGATCCGACGGCCGAGACCTATGTCGATCGTGCGCAGACCGGGGATGATCCCGGTCGCGTGAGCGACCCAGCGGCGCCCTTCGAGGAGAACGCGCAGCTCGCGCGATCCTTGCTCGACTTGGCAGCGCTGCGCGGCGACGACGCGCCTGCCGGGCGGGCGCGGGCGATGCTCAAGCGCTATGCCGAGCACTACGACTCGTACGGCTTGTTCGCGGCGGCTTACGGGTCGGCTGTGCTCGACGTGTTCGCCCCACCGGTCGACGTGCACATCGTCGGCCCGCCAGCAGAGCCTGCAAGCCACGCCCTGCGCGAGCGCGCCCTCAGCATGGCGACGCCGCTGCTGCGGGTGGATCCGCTCGATCCGCAGGCCGACAGTTCTCGCTTGGCGTCGTTGGGCTACGACGCTCGCCCCGGTGTGGCGTACCTATGTCATGGCCGCAGCTGTTTCGCCCGCGTCACCGATCCCGGCGAGCTCACGCAGGCGCTGCAGCGCGCGTGTGCGGCCGCTCAGCGTAGCGTCACGTCGAACCACTCGAGCGCAGAACGCAACGCGTCCACGGCGAACGACGGCCGGCGTGACCCGAGGGAATGGGATTCGCCCGGATAACGTCGCATCTCGCAGCGCACGCCGCGGCGTTGCAAGAGCGCGAACAGCTGTTCCGCTTGCTCGATCGGACAACGCAGATCGTCTTCACCGTGCAGGATCAATAGCGGCGTCTTGATCGTCGCGCCATAGGTGAGCGGCGATTGCGAGATGTAGCGCTTCTCGCTCTTCCAATATTCGTCTTCGAACTCCCACGCCATCATCCAACCGTAGTCCGCGGTGCCATAGTACGAGAGCCAGTTCGAAATGCACGCGAGCGTGACCGCGGCCGCGAAGCGGTCGGTGCGGCTGATGAGCATATTGGTCATGAAACCACCGTATGAACCCCCGGTCACCGCAACCCGGCGCTCGTCGATGCCGCCGCGCTGCACGGCGGCAGCCACGCCGGCCAGAAGGTCGGCCTGATCGGCGTCGCCTTGCATGGGATGGATCGCGCGGGCGAAGTCCTCGCCATATCCGGCGCTGCCGCGCGGATTCGTGAACAGCACGCGATATCCGTGGGCGGCGTACATCAGTCCGGTCCGGATCCATGCGTAGCCGTACGCGCAGTGGGGTCCGCCGTGGATGAGCAACACCAGCGGACGCGGTTCCGTGCGCGAAAGTCCGGGCGGATGGATGAGCCAGGCATCGATGTCATGACTTCCCCCGCTCCGATACGTGAAGGTCTCGATTGACGGTTGTGCCAGCTCCGCCAACCACGGGTTGCTATCGGTGAGCCGGCGTACGCTGCCATCCGGCGTGCCCAGAAAGAGGTTTGCCGGATCGTCGCTGTGCCCGGCGGTGAAGACGATGCGCGCGCCGTCCGCCGACACATCGAAGCTGAACACGCTGCGATCGCCGTCGGTGAGCGGTCTGATCGCGCCGTTATCTTCTACCATATAGAGATGCTGGCGGCCGCGTGTGCTGGCGAGCGCCACGACGCCTTTGGACGTCGCCTTTGGCTGCGGGTGCCAGCCCGAATGACCCGCGGCGATGAGCACGGAGGAGAAGTTCAGATCTTTTGGATCCGTGAGAAAGGAAGGCTCGCCCCCGGTCGCAGGCACGCTGCCGACCCTTGTGGCGCGACCGGGGCTGCGCGGGTGAGGATGTCCGAGGCACCACAGCTTCGTTCCGTCGGCCGACCAGACAGGCTCATTCAGAACAGCGCTCGAGGTCGTGAGCCTGCGAGGTTGCGCGCCGTTCGTGGTCTCCACTATCCAGATGTCGCGAACGTCCGACGACTGATCTCCGGTACGGTTGCTGATGAACGCGATACGGGCGCCGTCGGGCGACCATTGCGGGCTTTCGTCTTCATCGTCTCCGAATGTGAGCTGGCGCGGCTGGCCGGCGTCCGCGGCCATGACGAACACGTGATTGATCTTGTCCTGGAAATAGCCGCGGCCATCTTCCTTATGACGCACGCTTTTGAGCACTCGTACCTTGGGCTTGTCATCCTGCTTCGGTAAACGCTCGTCGTCTGGCGCTTCCACCTCGCCTCCGGCGGATAAGAAAGCTATCGCTGTGCTATCCGGCGACCAACGCGGGTCGCTCACGCCGTTTTTGAAAAACGTCCGCTGGAGCGCCTCGCCGCCGAGCAGCGAGAGCACCCACAGCTGAGCCGCTCCGCTGCGGTCGGACAAGAACGCCAGCCGTGTACCGTCAGGCGAAAAGCGTGCGCCCCACGATTTCTTGTCGGGCGTCGTCAGCTCACGCAGCCTTCCCGTTTGGATGTCGACGAGCGCGATGAGGCTGCGATATTCATCCTTCTCTTTGTCTGCGAACGTGACGGTCAGCGACGCTTGCCTGCCATCCGGCGCGAGCCGGGCATCGCTGACGATCCGCAGGCGGTAGACGTCATCGGGTTGCAACGGCGTGCGATCGCTTGGCACCGGGCTACCTCGTTCCATATATCAGCGTTCTCTCAGCGTTGGCGAGCCATCAGAGAGATGGTGATGAGCGCGACGAGAACGAACACGCTGCTCACCACGGTCAAACCGTTCGCACCCGTCCCGATGACGTTGAGGATGCGATCGAGGGTCACAATCGTCAGCGCGACGATCAGCGCAATGCGCCAATACGAAGCATTGACAAAAGTCAGCGCGGCGGCGATAATAAGCGCCACGTTTACGACAATCGCAACGATGACGAACGCGTCGACACCGCGTCCCAGTCCTGTCGCATACGCATTTGCGAGTCCGAGCACGGCCCACAGCGCAGCGGCCACGACGGCAGCGTAGCGGGCGATGCTCGGGTTAGGGATTTTTCTGCTCACGCAAGCGGGCTGTTGGCATAAATTCGCGGACGACCCTTGTGGCGGGAAAATCGTTTCGGCGTGACGAGGAGAAGCGCGAGAGCTCGTCAGAATCAGACGCTCTCGCGACCTTCCCCGAAGTGTGACGCACTCGTCTTCGTTCGCGAGCCTCTCGCGCTCGCTCGGATCTATTTGTGGAGGCGCTCATCGTGCTGCAAGAGCTTCGCACCGATCTCATGTTGTCTGATGCACGCAGTGAGATTCGCGAGCGCTTGCGCGAGTATGCCGACACCGGCGCAGAGCCGCGCAGTCCGCAAGAGCGGGCCGACGATGCATGGCGTCTGGTGCAAAACGTGCTCGCCGAAGAGATCGCTGATCTTAACCGCGGCCTTAAGGGCAGCGCGCAGATCCTCGAACGCGACCGGCTCGCCCTGCCCGACGGCGGCCAAGCGATCGACGTCATCTATCGGGATCAGAAATTTTCCATCGCGCGCAGCAAAGACCGCCGCAAGATCGCGCTCATGGACGCCTCTGCCGGGCGTATGCCCGTCGAGGCGGTCGGCGCCAAGCTCTTCATCGGGGGGGAGCCTATCGGCGCCGCCATCGTCGCAGCCATCCGCCGTTTGGTGGAACGCGCCACGGCTGGGATACGGGCCTCGAGCGAAGGCAGCAGCCGCTACATGGCTTTGGAGCTGGCCACGTGCAGCGCTGCCCGCATAGAAGCCGCCCTCAACCTTGCAGATGAGAACGGCTTCCGCTTTGTGGAGTCGTACAAGACGGCGGTGCCCGACCGCCGAGTGTTCCTATTTGAGCGGATGTTGCGCTAGGTCGATAGTCGCGGGCCGGCGAGCCGGCTTTTGCGTGTATTCAGCGACGATATCAGGCGGACAGAGCTTCACGAACAAGAGCGCGAGCAGCGAGAGCAGTGCGACGTCGTCGAACAACCCGAGGATCGGGATGTCCGATAAGATGTCAAGCGGCGACACGATGAGCAGCGCCGCCAACGCCGTCACCCCCTTGAGCGCCGGCGAGATTCGGCGGTCCAAAAACAGATGTGCGATCTTCGAGCCGAAGTTGCGCAGCGCCCACAGCGCCCGCGCGCGCGCGAATAGAGCTATCATTGATGAGGATCCTCCTAGGACAGTATACTCGCCGATCACCTAAAAGTTGCTGATGAGGTTGCTGGGCGAGCTTGCGCCTGGCTGACGGCGAGCTCGCGGTCCCGCAAAAGGGCGCGTGCCGCGCGCCATCCCGGGATGCCGCTCACGCAGCCGCCCGGGTGCGCGCCTGACCCGCACAGGTAAAATCCGGCCAGGGGCGTCGCGCTTGCGAAACGATGCTCGAATATCTGCCCGGGCAAAAGCTCGCCGTGGAAAATGTGTCCGCGCGGAAGGTTGAAGCGCCGCTCCAAGTCGGGCGGCGTGAACAATTGCATGCCCTCGATCGCGTCGGTGACGTTGGGAGCGTATTGCGCGAGCACGCCCAGAATGGAGTCGGCGGCCGCCTTTTTCTTGGCGTCAGTCCACTCCCCGTCCGCGCGCTGGTACGGGAAATACTGCGAGAAGATCGACAACAGGTGCTTTCCGGGGGGAGCGATCGACGCATCGTTGGGCGACTGCAGGTACATCTCTAGGAACGGTTGATCCGACGGGAGGCCACGTGCTGCGTCCTCGAAGGCGCGTTGGATATAGTCGATGTCAGGCGCGATATGGATCGTCGCGTTGTGCCAGGGGCCCGCCTCGCGCATCGGCCGTGCGGTGAAGACCGGCAGCTCGCCCAGCGCAAGGTTGAGCTTCACCACCGGGCCTTCATCTTTCCACGCTTGCACCCGCGTGGTGAACGCCGCATCCAGCGTCCCGGCCGGAAGGAGCCGTAAGAAGCTCGTCTTTGGGGCAGCGTTGGACAAGATGGCGTCGGCCTCAAGCTCGCTGCCATCTTCGAGCACGACGCCGGTCGCCCGATGGTCGCGTACGGTCACGCCGCTGACCGCGGCCTCGGTGCGGATCTGGGCACCCCGTGCGCGCGCCGATGCTGCGATCGCATTGGAGATCGTGCCCATGCCGCCGCGGACGTAACCCCATGCGCCTTGGATGCCAAATGCGTAGCCCGCGTAGTGGTGCGCAAGCACGTAGCCGGTGCCCGGGTCGCGCGGCCCCGCGAACGTGCCGATGATGCCGTCGGTGGCGACCGCCGCTTGCAGCACCGGTGTCTGCACGTAACGCTGTGCGAACTCCGCCGCCGAGCCCAAGAACATCGCTT
>JALYZS010000211.1 GCA_030948745.1 Vulcanimicrobiota bacterium
CCGGTGGACCGGTCACACAGACGCCGGTGCGCGCGTTGATCGCCGAACCCTACCTGGCTTTCATCGTCGAGACGCTGGGCAAGTATCCCACGCTACGCGCTTCACGCCTCTACACAATGGTGCGCGAGCGCGGTTACCCCGGCGCGCCCGATCACTTCCGTGCGATCGTCGCGCGGCTGCGCCCGCGACCGGCAGGTGAAGCGTATCTGCGGTTGCGCACCTTGCCGGGCGAGCAGGCGCAGGTGGACTGGGCGCATTTCGGCAAGCTCACCATCGGCCGTGCAGAGCGGCCGCTGATGGCGTTCGTCATGATACTGAGTTACTCACGGCATCTGTTCCTGCGCTTCTATCTCGGCGCCTCGATGAGCTACTTCATCCGCGGCCATGTGGAGGCGTTCTCCTGTTTCGATTCGGTGCCGCGTGTGTTGCTCTACGACAATTTAAAGAGCGCGGTGCTCGAGCGCGTGAATGATGCGATCCGCTTCCATCCGACGCTGCTCGAACTGGCTGCCCACTACCGCTTCCAGCCGCGCCCGGTGGCGGTGGCGCGCGGCAATGAGAAGGCGCACGCTTCATTTTGCCTCCTGTGTGGACGATGGAGCGGGGATTAAAGTTGGCCGCCTCGGACGATATCGTCCGCCGCAGCCTTTGACGAATACAGCGCCGTTGAGCGGTTCGTATAGGCAGCGTTGATCGTTTCCATATTTCCGTCGGGGTAGCACGCCGCTACAACCGAGGATGTGGACCTGTGAGACGCAGACGCCGATCTGGCGAGCCATCTCTTCGGCGGTCAAGAAGCCTCGGGCGCGCAGACGCTCGAACCTGCTCTTGAGATCATAGACCAAGCGCACGTAGCGAACCCGTTTGGCTGTGAAGGGCTCGCCCTTCCAGTTGCGGTGTCCGAGTGCATTGAGTTGTATCGCAGCCTCGCGATCGGAGCAGGTGTGCAGTAGCTGGTCGAGCTCGCGGATCACATCAGGTAGCGTCTTACGCACGAGCGCGATGGGCTTGGGCCGTTCCACCTCGAACGAGGTGCTCTGGCCACCACGGAAGCGCACGTGAACGGCAATCGTTTGCGCCCTCAAGAGCGTGACGTCCTCGATCAGCAAGGCGACCATACGCTTGCGCTCCAAGGGCGTTGTCCGCGGATCGTTCCATACTCGCGGGAAGTCGGCCGAGAGTGCGACTATGCGCGCACGAGCTTCTTCGTTGAGCAGGCTCTGGTCGGCGTTACGCTGGCGGTCGTGCTGCTGCTGAAGCGCGTCCAGACGGCGCAGATGCTCGTTCCAGTCGGCTTCGAGCGTGTCGGCAACCAGCCGATTGTCGGGGTCGACTTTGAGATAGCGCCGACGTGCAAGCTCTGCTTCATAGCGCGCGCGTTCAAGCTGCGAACGACGTAAAGCATCGGCTTCTTCGATGCGCTTGGCGATCTCGTCCTGCACGGCGAGTGCGACTTCGAGTGCGGCGGGCGCTACGGTTTCGAGCAGCAGGGCGCTGACGGCGGCATCCACATCGCAGCCGCGGACTGACTGACACACTTTGCCGGCCCGTCGTACCGACTCCTCTCCGCATAGATAGTAAGGGGCGTAAGCGCCATTGACTTCTTGGTATCTGACGCGCATGCGCATGCCACACACACCACACACAACGCGCCCCTGCAGCAGCGCGGCGCCCTCACGGGGCACCGTTCCGCGTCCGCTCGGACCGAACGCGCAGACATTCTGCTTGAGGGTAACCTGATTGCGTTCGTATTCGTCCCAGGAGATGTAGCCCGGGTGAGCGTTGGGGATCAGCACGGGCCAATCCTCGCGCGCGACCTTGAGCACGCGCGTCTTCGCGGTGGCGGTTGGCACGGTTCGATACCGGCCGAAAGCAAACGCACCAGCGTAACGCGGGTTGTGCAGGATCTGAATCACCCGGCTATGGTCGAGCTTGCCCCAAATGACTTCGCCTTTGCCGATGCCGCAACGCAGGCGCCGCGGGAATGTGAGTCCTTCGCGCTGAAACCGTCGCACGACCGCTGAGGCGGTGCCAACTTGCCGGAAGGTATCGAACACCATGCGCACGCTCGCCTGGATCTGTTGATCCGGATCCAGAGCGATGAGACCGCCGGCGTCATAGAGCAAGCCGATCGGCGGTGCCATCTCCAGTTCTCCGCGGCGTGCTTTGTTGCGGATGCCACCTTGCAGACGAGCCTTGAGCACATGTAACTCCGCTTCGCTCATCGTGCCCTTC
>JALYZS010000223.1 GCA_030948745.1 Vulcanimicrobiota bacterium
GAGCGACTGCGCGTGCCTGTGGCCTGGAAGCTCGCGAGGTCATGGAAGATGCCCCGATTTGCGTTTTGGCTGGCTTCGCGTCACCGCTGGTATTGGTGTCAACCGGCGCACTGCTAGCATTATCGGATGCGGAGCTTCGTGCGGCGTTGTATCATGAGCGTGCACACGCGCAGCGAGGTGATCAACTATTGGCTGGAGTCCTATCATTCGTCGTCGATCTGCTGCCCTTACCGGCGAATGACCTGATTCAAACCTATCACAGTGCGCGAGAACTAGCCGCCGATGGCGCAGCAGCTCGTGCGGTCGGGGCCGAACATCTGGCTGGGGCACTACTCCAGTTCGCCAAAGCCGGAAGCGCCCTGGCCGGCGTCGCGTCGCTTGTCGATAACCGCCCGAAGTGCGTGAGAAATCGGCTGCAAGCGCTGCTCGCACAGCCCGCTTCCGTCCGCGAGGCAAATGGGCTACGCCGCGTTGTGATCGCTGCGCTGTTGAGCGTGATTGCGTTCGGTGGGATGGTCGCGCCGCTCGTAGCCCATCGGCCTCCAAGCGCATGCGCGATAACGATGAGCGCGCAGCGATGAGGTTGTTCGAGCCCCTATTTTTTTGGGGTCTTGTGCTAACTATGTTAGCAGCTGTGCCCCACCCTGTGGACGCTGCGCCAATGCTTATGCACGTCGGTTCTGCAGCGGTCATGCTGTCGCTGTCGCCCGACCCGCCGCAGCCCGGGCTGGAACATGCGACGATCGACGTCACCGGCGTGAGCAACGATGCGCTCAGACGGACAACAGTCACATACACAAGCCGGATGCCCGCTATGAGCATGGCTGGTGCCGCTGGGACCGCGCGCGCCGTCGCAGCTCGCGTCGGCGAGTGGCGCTTTGATCTTCCAACGGGCATGGCGACGCAGTGGGCGGTCACGCTGAATTTTTCTGGCAGCATCACCGGAACGACCTCGTTCGCATTTGGTGTCGCAGGCCCGTCCGGCGCCTCCCAGACCATGCCGGGCATGGGGGCCGCCGGAAGCGATAGCAGCTGGCGCATGGCCGCGTTCGCTTTGGCGATCCTGTTCATCATTGCAGCCGTAACGGCGTGGAGTCTCGCAAAAAACCGCGCAGTCTCGGAGAGAGCAAGCTGGCTGAGCCCCTCGCTCGCGATGATCGGCGCTGTTGCCGTCCTGGTCGTTCTCGGTGTATCGATCCTTCAGAGCAAGCTGGCGCCTCGCCCGATGGACATGAGCGCCATGTCGAGCGTGCACGGCGTTGCTCCGATCCCCGTCACGCTTGGGAAGGCGACCCGTTCTGGCCCGAGCACAGCCGTCACCGCGCCCGGCGTCGTTTCGGCTTTCCTCACCCAGGACGTATCTGCTCGCACGCCGGGGGTTGTCAGCGCTGTCAACGTTTACAATGGTGACCGGGTGTCGACGGGGCAAGTCCTCGCGATCCTCAGCGAACCCGATCTTTCTGCCCAAGCCTCTTCGGCCTCGGCGGCGGCACGGTCCGATTACCACGCTGCGCAAGCCGCGATCATCGCGGCGCAGCACCACGCGCCTAACGAATTGTCGATCGCCGAGGCAGACGCGCGTTCCAAAGCCGAGCAAGCACGCTATTGGCGTGCCGAGCTGAGCCGCGAAAAGATGTTGCTCGTCAACGGTGCCGTTTCGCCTGCAGAGTTCCAAAGCGAACGCGCACAAGCGGCCACTGCGTTCGCTGCGCATGACGCCGCTCAGCATCAGGTTGCGGACGCTTTGGCAAACATCGAGATGACACGGGCTCAGGCGAATGCAGCGCTGGAAAAAGCTTCCTCCTCGTCGTCACTGGCGTCCGCACAGTCAATTCTGGCGGGATATACCACCCTCGTCGCACCGAATGACGGCGTCGTCGTCAGCCGGCTCGTTGACCCTGGTTCGTATGTCGGCGTCGGTACGCCGATTCTTCGGATCGCGGTCATCGGCAAGGTGCGAATTCAAGCCAGCGTCGCCCAAGGTGACCTCACTGGCATAGGGGTCGGCACCCCGTTCGAAGCCGCCATTGATGGCAGACCGATGATCCATGCGACGGTGACAGCGGTACAGCCTGCCGTTGATCAGGCAGCGCACACCGCCATGGTTGAAGCAATCGTCAGTAACCAAAGCGGCTTTTTGCGGCCAGGCACTTACGCTCGGGTCACCATGAGGCCGCGCGTGGGAGCCTCGCTCGCCGGCACCACAGTTCCTTCGCGCGCGGTTGTGGGTGGCGGCCGGGATGCGGTTGTGTGGACCGATGTCAATGGCACGGCGCATCGCGTGCCCGTGACCGTCCTCGCCGACGATGGCACAATCGCTCACGTGCGCGGCGACGTCAAGCCGGGTGATCGAGTCGTGTTGGACGGCGCGCAGGATCTCCAAGAAGGTGTCATGATTGCGGAGTCGCCGTCGTGAACGACCGCAAGCTCTCATTACCCGCATGGGCGCTTGCCAACCCGCATGCGGTGACAGCTGCGTACATCGGTCTCGTGATGGCCGCTATTGCTGCCGCGCTGTTCATCTTACCGACGCGCATGATGCCATACGTGGAAAGCCCGCAAATCGCCGTCGTCACCATGCTGCCCGGGTACTCGCCGCAAGATGCGGAGACGTTCTTCTCCAAACCGATCGAAGAGCGTATGACCGACCTCAAAGACGTTCGCTACGTCCGTTCGACCTCGCAGCAAGGTTTGTCGATTGTGACCCTGCAGTTCCAGTACGGCACGGATATGCGGCGCGCGCTCATGGACGCGCAGCAACTCGTGCAGCAGGCTCAAGCCGACCTTCCTTATGATAAGGCGAACCTCAAGCCGTCGTGGGTTATCCCCGTCGATCCGCTCAACACGCCCGTGCTTCAACTCGCCGTTACCGGCGTGGGTTGGAATCTGCTTCAGCTGCGTCAATTCGTCGCGAACGAGGTTGTCGACCAACTGAAGATGGTTCCGGGCGTGCAGACTGTCCAAGCCTTCGGCGGCGAGCAACGGCAACTGCAAGTTGTCGTCGATCGCACCAAGCTGGCCGCCTACGGCCTGTCGCTCGTGGATGTGAAGAACGCCCTGGACGCGCAAAACATCAGCCGGTCTGCGGGGACCATCAGCGACGCGAATCATGAGACGCTCGTCGTCGGGGTCAACCGGGTCTTGAGGGCCGATGACGTACGCAGTTTCCCGCTATCGACGGCCAATGGCCGCACCGTGTACGCGCGCGATGTCGCGACGATCTTTGATGGCGCGGCCGAGCGCCGCTCCGCCTACGACTTCAACGGTAAGGAAGCCGTGGAAGTCTCCGTGGTTGAGAATCCCAACGCCAGCTCGCCCCAAGTGATCGTCGCGATCATGTCGCGTATCGCACAAATGGAACAAGCGCATCCCGGTATGAAGTTTGAGCCGGCCTACGACAATTCGCGGTTCGTTGCCGACTTGAAAAAGAACATGCTCGAGGAGCTGCTCGTCAGCGTCATTCTCGCTGGCCTTGTGTTGCTGGTCTTTTTGGAAGACGTCAGCGCCACGCTCATCGTGATGACGGCCATTCCGACGTGTCTGGGGCTCGCGGTGCTGTTGTTCGTCCCCATGGGGTTTTCCATCAATAGTTCAACGCTCGTCGGCCTGCTGCTAGCAATCGGACGGCTCGTCGATGACTCTATCGTCGTCATCCACGCAGTGCATCGCAATCTCCGGGCCGGCAAATCCCCAGCGCGTGCCGCCGTGGACGGTACGATGGAAGTGGTGTTACCGATCGCAGCAGCGACCGGGGTGATGATTCTGGCAGTCGTGCCACTGCTCACGAGCGGCGGCATCACGCAAATCATGTTCGTCGGCTTGGTATGGCCGATTGTATTCGCACTGCTCGCCTCGCTGCTCGTCTCCCTCACGCTCACCCCGCTGCTCGCTGCGCACCTGTTCTACGGGATCGAGCAGTCGCCGCCGGCTTGGCGAACGAGGATCGACAGCGCTGTCGCTCGTGCCCTGGATCGGCCCCGACGCGGACTGGCGCGTATTGAAGATGGATACAAGCGCGGCCTGCGCTGGAGCTTGGAGAACAAGGTCGCGGTGCTCGGAGGCGCGGCGATCGCGACGTATTTGGGTATTGGGTTGTACCCGTTGATCGGTAGCGAGATGATGCCGCTCGCCGACACCGGACAGGCCAGCGCCTACGTGGCAGCCGATGCCGGCACATCGTTCACAGCGATGAGAGACAAATCGGCGCGATTCGAAAAGATATTGCTTGCCCAACCTGAGATCGAGCGGATATCCGCCGAAATCGGCGAGGCTGCCGGTGGGACGTATTTCAGCGGCCAGTCGATGAACGGCGTTAATGAAGCTTCCTATTTGATCACCCTCAGACCCAAGGAGAATCGCGCGCGATCCATCTGGCAAGTCATGGATGCTGTCTACGCGCAGGCCTCACGCACCGTTCCTGGGCTGCGCCGCATCGCGCTGAAGGAAATGGGTGCCGATGTCATGTCGACAACTGCCGCGCCGGTGGAGCTCGTCGTATACGGACCAAATCTCGGCGAACTGCATCGCCTCGCGGAAGGAGTGGCCGGCGCTGCCCGTGCGGTACCCGGGCTTGTGCAGGCGTCGACGTCGTCCGCCATCGACCAGCCCGAAGTTCGGCTGATCGTTGATCGCACGCGCGCGTCGCAAGTCGGGCTGACGCCGTACGACGTCTTGACGCAGGCATATTATGCGATTCACGGCGGTCTCAGCAACGAATATTTCAATCCTGAAAACCTTCGTCATAGCACCGTCCTCGTGCGCTACGCTGGCCAAGACCGATTGACGACCGGCGACCTATCGCGCGTGCTCATCGTTGGCAACAATGGCACCGTGCTGCCGCTGACCGCTGTAGCGCAGCTGGAACGGTCGACTGGCCCAACGAAAATCGAGCATGATTCGCTGCGCCGGACGGTCTCCGTGCTCGGGTACTATCGCAAGGGCGGCCCGGGCGAAATGGCACTCGCTACGGACGTCCTTATGGGCGGCCTTGCGCAGGTGTCAATGCCGGTCGGTTACGGCATTGAGATGCGCGGCGACATGACGGAAATGATGGCGAGTTTCGACCGATTATTGAGCGCGATGAAATTAGCGGTGCTCTTTATTTTTCTGTTGCTCCTCGCACAGTTCAGGTCATTCACGCAACCGCTCGTGATGCTTTTAGCGATCCCCCTCCAGCTGCTCGGTGTTTTCGGGGCACTCCTCTTGGCACATCAGAACCTTTCCACGGTCTCAATCTTGGGCGTCGTCGTCGCTAACGGTATGGCGGTCAGCAACGCGATATTACTTCTCGATCTCATCATGCGCCGCCGCGCGGCTGGAATGCAACGAGACGACGCCATCCTCGAAGCCGGACCGATTCGCTTGCGGCCGATCCTTATGACGACGATCGTCAGCCTGATCGTTCTTGCGCCGGTCGCGTTCTTCCCAAAGACCGGCCTCGACGCATACTCGCCGTTGGCGACCGTGATCATCGGCGGCCTGACCGTTTCAACGGCGCTCACGCTATTCGTGGTGCCGACACTGCACGCCGTGCTGGACGATATCGGCACATCGTGGCGTCGACGCAGCTCGCCGACGATAGTGGAGGCAGCCCATGCGTAGCGCGCTCATAGGTTTAGCGCTCTTGATCGGCTTCACTCTGCCTGCGTTTGCGGATACGATCGTTTACAGTGGCGCTCTTTCCAAAGCGCAAGCAGTCGCCCGCGTGACGACGCAGGGCTTTGATGTGCAAGCCGCGCAAGCCGACCTCGAAGCGGCACGGGCACGATCAGCGACCGCGCGCAGCGCGCTGCTACCGCACGTCTCGCTCACAGCGGTCGCGACCAACGCGCATCTGCCCCAACTGGGAATGCCTGTCGCTCAGCAGGCGTATCTATCGGGAACGGCCAGCGTTCCGCTTTTCAGCATGGCACTATCTACCGGAGCGCGTGCGGCTGGCATCGCCGCGCTCGCCGCGGCCGACGATTTGGCAGGCGCCCGGAATGACGCCGCTTTCGCGGTATACCAAGCATACGATCGCGCTGTGTTAGCCGGCGCGGTCGTTCATGCTCGCGACGTCAGCGTCGCCGATCAGCAAGGCAATGTCGCGCGGATGAGCCTCCTGGTGCGCGCAGGCAGGACGGCGCGATACGAGCTCGTGCGCGCACAGGCCAGCCTTGCGCAGTCGCAGCAAGCTCGCGAGGACGCCGACGCTCAGCTCGACGAGGCGATGAATGCTCTCAAAGTGCTCCTCGACTTTGACCTTTCATCGAAAATCGAGCTTTCCGATGGGCTGGGTTTGGTGCCATTTTCCGAGCAACTCGCTAACCTACTCGGCCGAGCACGCGTCCAACGGCCTGAGCTGGCCGCCGCCAAGTCGAGGCTCGACGCGGCCGCATTGACCCTACGCCAAACAAGAAGCTCGTTCGTACCCGCTGCTTCGCTTTCGGCGCAGACGTATAACGGCGCATCCACACCGTCTTTGGGAAGCATGGGGTCTCAACTGAGCGCCCAACTCTCCATTCCGCTTGTCGACGGCGGCTCGCGTTCGGCCGCGGTCGCACAGGCCGATAGCGATTTAGCAAAGGCGAACATCGAATACAATCGCCGCTCACTCATGGTGCAAGCT
>JALYZS010000226.1 GCA_030948745.1 Vulcanimicrobiota bacterium
GGCTTGCACCAACGCTTGCGCCATGCCGAATCGATCGAGGGCGCTCACCATGAGCACGGGCAGGCCGTGGAAGTCGATGATGCCCTCGCGCTGCAGATACTCAATCGTCTCGCGCTCGAGCGTGTTCTTCAGGCCGCTGCCGTCCACCACCGGGGTGCGCTTCACCGCGTCGAGCATGCGCAACCCATCGCGCAGCGCGTAACGCTTGGTACCGGCATATAAGTACACGTCGATGCCGCCCAACCCGATCGCGTCCACATGACCGTCCAGCTCGTGCAGCTTGGCGATCGCTTTGTCGAGCGAGCCGTCAAATCCGATGCGCTGGATGTCGAGGTCCTCGCCCAACCAGTGCACCACGACGCGATGATCGCGGGTGGATGATCCCAGGCTGACGGAGACGATGTGCTTCACGAGGTTGCGACGCCCGCCGGCCGCCGCATGCCCGCTCGACGTTGCCGCGCGTTGGCGCGTATCCGCGCGATATCAGCTTCGCTGACCGGCTTATCGAACGCGCGCATCCCCGCGAGCGCAAAACCGTGCTTTTCAGCCAAGCGCTCGATCTCGAGCACTTTTTCTAGATTGACGCCGCGGCCCAGCGAGAAGTTCGTGAATTTGTTCTCGAGCGTGAGGATCATGGTCTCGGCCATGCAGGCGAGCGAGGTCTGTGACGGCAGCCCGAAATCGAAATTGAAATCCACCGCCCCTGGTATACGGATGTTGCCGCCTTCGGTCACGAGCACGTCGTCGCGTTCGGAGCCGACGCGCCGCGAAACATCATGGGGCAGCGACACTTCGCATACGACCGCGCCGCTGTGCAGGTCCTCGGGTTCGACGACGCTCGAGGTCGCTGCGGTGGCGGTGAGCACGAGATCCGAGTGGCGCACGGCGTCGGGTATGTCGGTCGTCCACGACAACGCCGCTTTCACGTGCGGCTGCATGGCGTGGGTGAGGTTCTTCAAGCGGGTCGCATTGCGCGCAGCCAAGGTCACGCGTGCGACCTTGTTGCCAAGGATCTGGGCGCAGGCCGAACCGATGCTGCCGGTCGCCCCCACGACGACGGCGCTCGCCTGCGGCAGGTCGATCTCCATCTCGTCTGCGCCACGGAACAGGCTTTGCATGGCGGCGGCGATGGTGTAGGAGTTGCCGGTCGTCACCGGGATGGGAGAGTGCTCCGCGACGGTAAGGCCGCCATCGCCGACAACCGCCGTGAAGCCCCCCAGCCCGACGATGCCGCAGCCCAATTCGCCTGCGATCTGTGTGCCACGGATGATGCGCGCCATGATGTCGGCGCGAGGCAGATCCAAGAACTGCTCGGGCAGCAGCGGCACCGCGATGAAGTGGCCGCTGATCTCCTCGCCCGTGCGGCTGCGCACGCCGACGACATCCGATACGCGATAGGCAGGCATCCATTCAAGGATCTTCTTGATGAGCGGCTGTCCTTTGCCCGCGGCCTTGGGCTCGTACCGTAGGACGTCGTCGTAGGACAGGGGGTGGATGATGAATCCGAACTTACGCACCGACACCTCGGAATGGATGGAATCCGCGAGTTGTTGGGGTTCGCAGCGCGCCAAGGCCTGTCCTGGCCGTGCGCCTGCGCAACGGTCTCACGTCGCGCCTTCGCAGCGCGCTTTGAGCGCCTGTAGCATCATGAGTGAATTCTCTTCGACTTTCTTCTTGAGGACGGGACCGATGAGCTCGGCAAGCGTGGGCACGCCGAAGTCATAGTCGACGCTCAAGACGACGTTGGTGACGCCGTCGTGTTCCCGGAATTTCCAGGCGCCTTCGAACTTGTCCAGATCGCCATCGATAAGCCTGTAGTCGATGCGCGTGTTGGCGTCGTCGAAGAGGTCGACTTCCGTCCATTCGATCGGCGCCTCTTCCACGAGCGTCTTCCAGCGCGTCACCGTCTGGTTGCCGTCGCGCTTGAGCACTTTGACGAATTCCACGTCGGGCATGAACTCGGGATAGCGCTCCATGTCTTTGGCCATCTCGTAGATGGCTTGACGCGGCGCTGCGATGTCGATCGACGTCTCGACGTAGGGCATGGCTTAGACGCCCGAGAGCGCGCCCAGCTTGGCGCGCGCGCGCGCCACGCCTTTGGCGAAGATGCTCAGTGCTTCGTCGATCTCTGCACGCGTCACGACGAGCGGCGGCTCCAGACGGATGACCCGTTGCTGGTTGAGCGTATACGCCGCGGTGAGCCCAAGACGCAAGCACTCCGGGATGATCACGCCGCCGTAGCCTTCGTTGGACAGCTCGACGCCCACCACCAAGCCGCGGCCGCGGACTGCGGCGATGACGTCGGGGAATTCCGTCTGCAGTCGTTGTGCCTGCGCGAGCAAGTACGCGCCGTGCTCGCGCGAACGGCGCACCAAGTCTTCCTCCATGAGGACTTCCAATGCCGCCAAGCCGGCGCAACAGGCCAGCGGGTTGCCGCCGAAAGTCGAGGTGTGCAGCAGCGGCGAGTCGCCGAAGGCGCGCATCCACACCTCGGCACGCGAGATCGTCGCACCGATGGGAATGACGCCGCCGGAGAGACCCTTAGCCGCGGTGAGGATATCCGGCACGACGCCCTCATAATCCACGCCCCACAGATAGCCTGTCCGGCCC
>JALYZS010000252.1 GCA_030948745.1 Vulcanimicrobiota bacterium
CCCCCGTCTCGCGCAGCCTGCGCAGCGCGTCCTCGGGACTCGCCACGTCGCCGTTGCCGATGACCGGAACGCTCAGCGCTTCCTTGAGACGCGCGATGTGCGACCAGTCGGCTTCGCCTTTATAGAATTGTTTGCCGTAGCGCCCGTGCAGCGTGAACGCCGCGATGCCCGCGGCTTCCGCCCGCTGCGCTATTTCAATGTAAGGATAATTCACGGCTTCCCAGCCCAGCCGCATCTTCACCGTCACCGGCACGCGTTGCACCGCTTTGCACACCGCAGCGCAGATGGCGACCGCCAGATCGGGGTCACGCAAGATGGCGGCGCCGTCACCGCCCTTAACGATCTTCGGCGCCGGACAACCGAAGTTGATGTCGACGATGTCGGCCCCGCACTCCTCGACGAACGCCGCGGCGCGAGCCATCACATCCGGATCGTTGCCGTGCAGCTGCACTGCCGTCGGCCGCTCTTCCGGATAGACGTCGATCATCTCAAGCGTCCGCGCGTTCATCCGCACAAGCGACTGCGCCGAGACGAACTCGCTCACGGTGAGCCCGAGGCCGAAGGGCTTGAACAGCTTGCGGAACAGCGCGTTCGTGACGCCGGCCATCGGCGCCAGGGCGAACGGCGGAGATATGGAAAGGGCGCCGATGCGCAGCGGTGGTGCGGGTTGCACGGGGATCACATTTTCGTGCCGGCCGCGCGCAACGCCTGGACGGAGAGACCGGCAATGATCGACCGAGTCGCAGCGGCAGTGGACCTGCCGGCATCGCTGAGCAGCGAGATCATCGCGATACGGCGCGACCTGCACGCGCATCCTGAGTTGGGATTCGAAGAGCTGCGCACGGCAGGCATCGTCGCCACGCGCTTGCGCGAACTCGGCTATGAGGTGTGCACCGGCGTGGGCCGCACCGGTGTCGTGGGCGTGCTCGCGACCGGCCGCCCGGGGAAAACGGTGCTGCTGCGCGCCGACATGGACGCGCTGCCGGTCCGTGAGGAGAGCGGCGAAAGCTTCAGCTCGCTCGTCGACGGCAAGATGCACGCCTGCGGGCATGACGGCCATGTCGCCATGCTGCTCGGTGCCGCCCAGCTCATCCAGGCGCAAGCCGGCGAGCTCAGCGGCACGATCGTGCTCTGCTTCCAGCCCGCCGAAGAAGGGCTGGCCGGAGCGAAGGCGATGATCGAGGACGGCTTGCTCGAGCGCCCGCGCGTGGACCTCGTGTACGGCTTGCATCTGTGGAACCTGCTCGAGTGCGGCGTCGTGGCGACGCGCCCTGGACCGATGATGGCATCCAGCGACACGCTCGATGTCACCGTGCGGGGCAGTGGCGGCCACGCTTCCGCACCGCATCAGACGGTCGACCCCATCGTCACCGCAGCCCATTTTGTCACCAGCCTGCAGCACGTCGTGAGCCGCACGATCGATCCGCTCGCCCCGGCGGTGGTCAGCATCGGTTCGATCCATGGCGGTTCGACCCACAACGTCATCCCTGACGAGGTGAAGATGCTCGGCACGGTGCGCACCTTCGCAAGCGAACTGCGCGAACAGATGCCGGCCAAGATCGAACGCACGCTGCGCGGCTGCTGCGATGCCGCAGGCGCACGCTACGACTATGAATATATCCGGCGCTATCCCGTGACCGCGAACGATCCCGATGAAGCAGCGTATGTCCGTGCGCTCGCGGCCAAGTTATTTGGTGAGGCACGCTCGGCTGAGCTCACGCCCGTCATGGGCGCTGAAGACTTCTCATTTCTGCTGCTCGAACGCCCGGGCTGCTTCTTCTTCGTCGGCGCCAAACCGGACGGCGATAACCCGGCGCCGCATCACAGCGCACGCTTCCGCATCGACGAACGGGCGCTGCAAACCGGCGTGCAGATGATGTGTGCGCTCGCGTTGGACGCGTCAGCGGCGCATTCGCGCTGACCGCGAATCCGCTGCGCACGGTTCAGGCCGTCTCGCTTGGTTCCGCGAGCGGCTGGGCAGTCTTGGCCGCGGTGAGCGCCCAGTGATAGATGCCGTCGAGCACGAGCCGCTCATCCCGCGCGGCGAACAGCTTCGTATGCGGCACGATGAGATCGGCGAGGCCGCCGGTTGCGATGGCTTGCGCGGCGACGCCCATCTCGGCGCGGAACCGGTTCACGAGATGCTCCACTTGCCCGACCGTACCGAGGATGACGCCGGACTGGAGTGCCGTGGGCGTGTCGATCCCGATGGCGGCAGGCGGCGCGATCAGCGGAACGCTTGAGAGCTTCGCCGCGCGACCGATCAGCGCATCGACCGAGACCTGCACGCCCGGTGCGATGGCGGTGCCGAGATAGCTGCCGTGCTCGTCCACCGCGCCGACCGTTGTGGCGGTGCCGAACTGCACGATGATGACCGGCGCGCGATATTTCACGACCGCGCCGATGGCGCCGGCGATGATGTCGGCGCCGAGTTCGGCCGCGTGGCGCGTCTTCACCGGCACGATCTTCTGGCGTGCGGCAGACAGAAATTCCGGCCGGCAATTGAAGTAGCGCTGCGCCATACCGCTGAGCGCGCGGTAGAGCGGCGGCACGACGCTCGCCACCGCGATGCGCGTCACCGACGAGCGCGGCACGTTGTTGAGACGCAGCATCGCGTCCACCACCCCGGCCATGTCGTCCGCGGTCTGCCCGTGATTGGTGGCCGAGCGCCAGGTATGCACGAGCGTGCCCGCCGCGGCCCCGGAGATCTCGAACAGCCCGAACTTGACGTTGGTGTTGCCGACCTCGATGGCGAGCAGCATGGATCAGGCGCCGGCTTTCTGGAGCTTCGCCACACGGTCGAGCACCGCGGCGGCGACTGCCGACTTGGAACGGCGCGAGAGCGCTTCGCGACCGTCATCGCCCCACAGGATGAGCGCTTCGCTGTCTCCCCGCGCAAAGGCGCTCTCCTCGCCGCCGATGCGGTTTGCGACGATGCAATCGAGCTGCTTCGCGCCGAGCTTGGCGCGCGCATTGCTTTCAAGGTCTTCGGTCTCCGCAGCGAAGCCCACGACGAAGCAGCCCGGCGGCCGGCGCGTCGCGACCTCGGCGATGATGTCCGGATTCCGCTCCAGCACGATCTGCGATGCCGCCGACTCTTTTTTGACCTTGCGCGTCTCGACGCTGCGCGGACGGAAATCCGCCACCGCCGCCGCGCCGATGAACAACCGCACCCCCGGCAAGTGCTCGCTCACCGCCGCTGCCATCTCGCGCGCGCTCGTCACGCGGATGATTTCGACGCCTGCCGGCGCACGCAGCTCGGAGGGACCGCTGATCAACACGACCTGCGCGCCGCGCGCAGCCGCTTCGGCGGCGAGCGCGAAGCCCATCCGCCCCGACGCGGGGTTGGAGAGGAAGCGCGCCGGGTCTAAGAATTCGCGCGTGGCGCCGGCGGTGATCATCACGCGCTGGCCGGCGAACTGCTGCGAGCGCTGCAACACCTGCCGCAGCCCCGCGATGATGTCGCGCTCGTCTGCCAGGCGGCCTTCGCCCACCTCACCGCAGGCCAAAAAGCCCGCGCCCGGTTCGACGAACTCCATGCCGCGCGATTGCAAGGTCTGGATGTTCTCTTGCGTCGCAGCCGCCGCGAGCATCTGCGTATTCATGGCGGCCGCCACGATCACCGGTTTGCGAGTGGCGAGCACGCAAGTCGTTAGCAGATTGTCCGCAATACCGTGGGCCAGTTTCGCGAGCGTGTTGGCCGTCGCGTTGAGCAGCAACATCGCGTCGGTGCGGCGCACGAGTCCGATGTGCGCGATCTCCCAGGACGAGCCGGCCGCGAACATATCGGTATGCACGTCGTTGTTCGAAAGCGCTTGAAAGGTGAGCGCGCTGATGAACTTCTGCGCGGCTTCCGTCATGATGACGTGCACGTCCGCACCCTGCTGGCGCAGGGCGCTCACGATCGCGGCGCACTTGTAGGCCGCGATGCCGCCGCACACGCCGACGAGCAGCGTCCGGCCGGCAAGCGCCTGCGGCGCGCCGGGGCCTGAGTCGTTGTGCGTCGTCTGCTGGTTCATGGCGTGTTGACCTCTATATTATCGATGAGCCGTGTATTCCCCGCGAATGCAGCGCCCAGGACCAGCAGCTGCGCCCCCGCCGGCGCCTGGGCCAGCGGCGCGAAGTCACGCGGATCTACCACGCCCAGATAGTCCGCGCGCAGGGGCGGCAGCAGTCGTGCCGCCGGCTCGAGCAGTGGTTCGATCTCCCGCTGTCCGCGTGACAGCGCGTCTGCGACCTGCTGCAGCGCGCGATGCAGCCCCGGCGCCGCGGCGCGTTGCGCGTCGTCCAGATATACGTTGCGGGAGGACAACGCGAGCCCGTCGGGCTCACGCACTGTTTCGCAGCCGATGATCGTCGTCGAAAGATCGAAATCGCGCACCATGCGCTTGATTATGGCGAGCTGCTGCGCATCTTTGCGGCCGAAATACGCTCTGTCGGGCTGCGTGATCTGCAACAGCTTGAGCACGATCGTCGCCACGCCGCGAAAGTGGCCGGGCCGACGCTCGCCTTCGAAAAACGCGCCGAGCCGTCCGGGATCGACGACGACGACTGGTTGGTCCGGGTACATCGCTTGCACGGACGGCTGGAAGAGCACATCGGCATGCTCCGCCGCCAGCAGCGCAGCGTCCGCCTCAGCCGGCCGCGGATAGCGCGTGTAGTCCTCGTTCGGACCAAACTGCAGAGGGTTCACGAAGATCGACACGATGATGCTGGCACACTCAGCGTGCGCGCGGCGCACGATCGCGGTATGCCCACGATGCAATGCACCCATGGTCGGCACGAGACCGACCGGTGCGGGCAGCGCGCCGCGCAGCGCGCGCAGCGCCTCGATGGCCGCGACGACCTGCATCAGGCTTGGGGCGTGTCGGCTCGTGCGGGCGTCGCTGTTTCGATGCTGTGCTCGGGTCCGGGGAACTCGCCTGAGCGCACTTCAGACACATAGCTGCGGATGGCGTGCGAACCGATCTCAAAGAAATTCGCGTAGCGTTTCGCGTGACGCGGCATGTACCCGGTCGTGAGGCCGAGCAGGTCGTTGACGACGCTCACCTGTCCGTCGCATCCCGCCCCCGCGCCGATGCCGATCGTGGCCGCGGTGCTGTTCGCGCTGATCCGTGCGGCCAGGTCGCTCGGCACGCACTCCAAGACGATGGCGAAGCAACCGGCGGCGTCCAGCAGGCGCGCTTGCTCTTCGATGACGGCAGCCGACGATTCGCTCTTGCCTTGGGCTCGAAACCCGCCCAGCGTGTTCACCGATTGGGGCATGAGCCCGATGTGCCCCATGACCGGGATGCCGCATCCGAGGAGGCGAGCGACGAGCGCGGGCTCGCAGCCCTCAAGCTTTACGGCGTGCGCGCCCGCTTCTTTGAGAAACCGGCCGGCGTTGTGCACGGCCTCGTCCTGACCGGTTTGAAACGACATGAACGGCATGTCCGCGATGACGAACGCCTTGCGCGCGCCCCGCACCACCGCAGCGGTGTGGTACAGCATCTCGTCCATCGTCACGGGTAAAGTCGTTTCGTGGCCCGCGAACACCATGCCGGCGGAATCGCCGACCAAGATCGCATCGACCCCGGCGCCATGGACCATCGCGGCCGTCAGCGCGTCGTAGGCGGTGATGACGACGATCTTCTCGCCGCGCCGTTTCTTTTCGGCGAAGGTCAGTGCGGTCGTGGGCATGATAATCCTTAGCTCGCGCCGTCCAGCACGCGCAACATCGTGCGGCCGACGACGAAGAGTTCGCCGATCTGCAGATCACTGGGAGCGGCGATCGCATCGCCGCGCACCACGGTGCCGTTGCTGCTTTGCAGATCGTACAGCAGCAGACGGCCGCGCGCCGCTTCGACGCGCGCGTGGCGGCGTGAAACCGCGCCGTCCAGCGGCAAAGCCGCTTGGACGAGCGCTGCATCGCGTCCGATCTCGATGGAGACCTCGAACTGCCAGCGTTTTCCGTCGACCGGCCCGTTCGCCGCTTCTAACACATACATGCCAGTGAGCGATTCGCCGATTCTGCGTCATTTCCCATAATGGCGCCGCGCGGGCGCGTTGTGTCACGCTTTTGGACCTGTCCCAAGTGTGACGGTACGGGTCCGGGGGGACCTAATTTCAGGCTTGCGCCCGGCCGAAGACTAAGACATATGGGGCCACAACCGCCCCTCTCTCCGCGACTTGGCGACCGCGAGCTTCGCCGGAGCATTGAAAGATTAGTGGATCAGCCAAAGGTGAATGACTTGCAGACTTCAGACCTTTTGGACATCGACCCCGACGCACTGCGCGAGGCGGAAAAAGTGTTCGCGCAAGGCATTCTGGACACGATGGCCGGGAAGCAAGTCCTGCAAGCGGTTTATGAGGACACCCGCGTCGTCATCATCATGCAGGACGGCAGCGAGTACTTCTTCTACGGTTTTATGGGAGAGTCAAAGCGGCGCTGAAACGAGCGCTCCGCAGCCAAGATGGATATGAGGCGCGATCGCAGATCGCGCTTCGCCGTTTTCTAGGGGAGCTGGGCGGTCTGCGACTCCACGAAACTGGCGATAGCTTCCCGGTCGTCCCGGTCGATCGACGTGAAGGCTACCCCGTGGTGGTACTTGTCCTCGGTTGCGGAGTAAAAGCTCAGCACGACCCGACCGCGCGCACGGATGTCACGCGGGTTCTCGGGCACGTGAAAATTGATCCGGATGGTCGAGCGCGCAGGCGCATGCGCACGGGAGACGAGGCGCATCCCGCCCTCGCCCAAGTCCACGATTTCGCCTTCTAGGCTTGCGCCCGCGGCGTTATCGCCTTCGACCTTGAACTGCGCGGCAAGAGAGACCGCCGCACGAGAAAACTGCCGACGGCGCAGATTTTCGGCCATAGGCTTGAGCTATTCTCGCGCCGTCCCGCTGTGCCTGCCCCGCGAGACCACCGCGGTCGCCGCGTTCATGCATGCAAGGACCCCGTGCGCCACGTCCAGGCCGCCTTGCAGATAGACCGCATACGGATCCCGCAAAGGCGCGTCGCACGAGAGCTCCATCGTCGACCCATTTATGAACGGGCCGCCTGCCATGAGCACCGGGTCGTGATAGCCCGGCACCGGACCGGCCACAGGCTTGGCGTGCGGATGCACGGGCATGAGCGCTTGCAAGCCCTCGCAAAACGCGTCCAGCGTTTCCGCCGAGCCGAGCCGGATCGCTTGGATGATATCACCTCGCTCGGCGCCCGGCTCAGGCTGCACCGCGAAACCGAGCCGACCGAACAGCGCGGCGGCGAAATCTAGTATCTTCAAGCTCTGCGCGACCCCTTGAGGGGCGCGTTGCAGACCTGCGAACAGCCAGCGCAGACTATCGTAGCTCGCGCCGACTTTGCGCCCCAGGCCGGGTGCGAAGACAGCGTCGGCGATCCGCTCGACGAGGTCGGTGCGGCCCGCGATGTAGGCACCACCGGGAGCGATGCCCGCACCGGGATTTTTTATGAGCGACCCGATGACTACATCGGCGCCGACGTCGCTTGGCTCGCGGCCCTCCACGAATTCACCGTAGCAATTGTCGACCACGATGACGGCCCCAGGCGCATCGTTGCGCGATTGCGCGATGAGTGCCGCGATGTGCGCGATCGTGAGCGCCGGACGGGACGCGTAACCGCGCGAGCGTTGGATGAAGATCACGTCAGGCTGGTCGCGCAGCGCACCGGCGACGCTGTACGCGTC